>WJMB01000252.1 GCA_014728185.1 Candidatus Coatesiibacteriota bacterium | reverse complement strand
GCCTTGAGCCTGTCCAGCATGTCGTCGGTCATCGACTCCAGGTCGTAATCCGGTTCCCAGCCCCACTCGCGACGGGCGGCTGAATCGTCGACGGAGGACGGCCAACTGTCGGCGATGGCCTGGCGGTAGTCGGGCTCGAAGCGGACCTCGAAGCCGGGTACACGGCGCTGGATGGCGGCGGCCAGCTCGCCGGCGGTGAAGGACATCGAGCCGACGTTGAAGTCGCCGTGGTGCTCGAGGCCGTCGACGGGGGCGCGCAGCAGGTCGATGGTGGCCTTGAGGCAATCGGGCATGTACATCATCGGCAGGCGGGTCTCGGGCTTGACGAAGCAGGTGTAGCTGTTTTCGGAAACGGCCTTGTAGAAGATTTCGACGGCGTAGTCGGTGGTGCCTCCGCCCGGCATGGTTTTTGCAGAGATTATGCCCGGGTAGCGCAGGCCGCGCACGTCGACATTCCACTTGTTCCAGTAATAGTCTGCCAGCAGCTCACCGGCGACCTTGGTCACACCGTACATGGTGCGGGGTCTTAACACCGTCTCCTGGGGCGTATTCTCCCGTGGGGTCTCCGGTCCGAAGGCGGCGATGGACGAGGGGATCAGCACGCGCTCGAGGTTCATCTCGCGGGCCAAACGCAGCACGTTGAGGCTGCCCTCGATGTTGACCTTCCAGCAGAGGTCCGGGTTCTTCTCGCCGGTGGCGGAGAGGATGGCGGCCATGTGCACCACGGCGTCAACGTTGTAATGCTCGACTAGTTCTCCCAGGCGGGCGGTGTCGAGGATGTCGAGGAGCTCGAAGGGGCCGCACTCGGCGATGTCGGCGTCGGTGCATTCGCGGATGTCGGTGGCCACGACGTTTTCGCCGCCGTAGACCTCGCGCAGGGCGACGGTGAGCTCGGAGCCGATCTGGCCCAGGGCGCCGGTGACCAGGATGCGCTGGAGTTCGGACATGGGACCTCGCTTGCGGTGGTGTTTGGGTCGGCGATTGTCGCGATCGATTCTACCCGGCGCGGGGGGAACTTGCAAGACGGCAATCGACCTCGCCGCTAGGGCGTTTTCATAATCCCCGATAATGAAGATAAGCCAACCAATCGTCGAATAACTGATTCGCGATGGATAATCAACGGCACTTGAAAAACCTTTGTGCATTCCACGAAGACTGCGATATGCTAAAAAATAAAAACTTGCTATTTTACAATGATGGACCTATAATACAAATCCTCTTCAAGTCGAATAGACTCGAAGAGACTCGAAGAGAGACATTAGTCCTGATTCAGCCTCGATAGAGAAGCAAACTTTTCCGCTTTACGCATACCCCAAGCAGAGTTGAGACAGAACAGTTCAATAACGGACGGCTCCAGCTTTTTCCAACCGGCGGGTAGCAGACCCTCTACAAGTTTTTAACAATGCCGCCGAACCATAGCCGAAACAGTTGTTCACACACCTGAGCTTGCCCGATCCTGTTACCAAATGCCCGATATCGTCGACGACCAAAGACAGCGCTGGACTATAGCTGATTCTTTCGCTCAAGATGTTACCGAACTCAATCAACCGGAAACCCGGCGACGATGCGATGCTTGAATCGAAACCGGCTGTAGACAAAGCACCTCAAAGGCGACTGCGCAGAGCCGAGCTGTCATCCTGCCGCTGCAAGGTGTCATTTTCTCTTCCGCCGGGGTTGAAATGTGACAAGGAGCATTGACATAACCGGAATTTGGTACTAGTTTGAATATGCTTCACTATTTACACTGACATTCTGCAAGCAGCCATCGGCAAGATGGCACTCCAGGAGGTTGAGAGATGAGAAAAACAGCCTTGATTCTCATTATCCTGTTACTCGCCGTGCAACTGGTCTACGCTGGCCCCTTCATACAGGTCGAGCCGGTGCGTTTGGACCAGGGCCAGGGAGCCGGATACAACTGGTGGGATTCCACCGAAACCAGCGGGTGGGCACCCTCCAGCAACTGGTGGCCAACCACCAACGCTCTGGGCTTCCAGGCCGACGACGACTACACCAGCTACGCCATACCCTTCGATATCACCCTCTGCGGACAGGAATTCGCCGCTGGTTCGAACATCCACATCTCCTCGAACGGCTTCGTGACATTCAACTCCGCCGGCGCCGACGAGCCCATCAACCAGAGCCTGCCCAACGGCGGCACTCCCAACCTGCTGGTGGCGGCGATGTGGGACAACCTGGCCGGTTACTCCACCGGCGAGGTCTACGCCGACGTGCACGGCAGCGCTCCCAACCGCAAGCTGGTCATCAGTTGGTCGCCCTGGTACTTCTACGGCTCACAACACGACGCCCTCGAGTTCCAGATCGTCTTCTACGAGACAGAAGTGAACAGCATCTCCAACACCATCGACATCCAGTACAAGGACGTCTACGGCGACTCCTGGCGCGACAACGGCGCCTCGGCCACCATCGGTTTGGAGAACAACAACGGCACCAGCGCCGCCCAGTACTCCTTCAACCAGCCCGTGCTGGCCGACGGTCTGGCCCTGCGTTTCGTCGACGCCGGCTACGTGCGCAGCCAGATCGGCGAGTTCGACCTGCTGACTCCGAACAACGGCGCCGTCTACGATATCGGCGACAACATCCAGTTCACCTGGGAAACCCCGGAGTACAACGGTACGGGCAACCTGACCTACAAGGTCTACTTCGACGACAGCTCGGACTTCGACGATCCCGACATCTACTCCACCGGTGGCAGCACCCAGTTCAACTACGTCTTCGGCACCGGTGACGAGGGCATCTACTACTGGAAGGTCCTGGCCACCGAGAGCACCTTGCAACTGGAGCGCTTCAGCGACAGCATCCGCTACTTCGAAATCACCGGCCAGGGCGCGGTTGTGGAAACCAGTTGGGGCTCCATCAAGGCCGAGAACAACTAACCACCGGTTCCCACACCCGAGCGTAAACACAAAAGTGACCGCCCACGGGCGGTCACTTTAATAGTCTCAGTCATCAAGTAGACCGGATACAATCAGGTCCCCGGCGTTCGGCCTCCTCGCTTCACGTTTCTTTATCAACGGTTCAAGGCGTCCTTTGAATAAGTCCGTTCAATTAGAGACATCAGGAACGTGTCAAGAACATATCAGGGCGATGAAGATTACCGTCGCGTGGTTCTCACCGTTTGGGAGCGTCGTGTTCAAATCCCGATAACAGCATATGCACACTTATTGCTTGTTATTGATGCGTGATGAGTCGAGTGGCAATCGGGGGGTCGTAAATTGCCAGCTACTACGCATGGTGGATTATCCACCGAGCACGCCCCTTATTGCCGTCACTTTTTGATTGCTGACAACTGTCAGGGCTTCTGATACTACACGCCGATTATCAGCAAATGATAATCACAGCCTGATCCAAACAGGGTACCCGATCCATAATGCGATATTCAAGATACGGCTGTCACAGCCCCCCCCCACCCAAGCCGGCAGCTCCCAAAACGACCCAGAGCCCCACCGACCTTTGTAAAACGCTCTTCCCACGACAACCTTCCCCCCCCCGCCCGGGGGGGGGGGGGGGGG
>WJMB01000251.1 GCA_014728185.1 Candidatus Coatesiibacteriota bacterium | reverse complement strand
TGGCCTCATCGAATGGAAAGCCGCGGTGACCAACACCGCATCTCGCTGCGCTTCAAGAGATCGCTTTCCATCGAGCGCCTTACCGTATGCTTTTCACTTTCACCCGACGCGCTCCCCGATCCGCCTGGGGAGCCCTCGGGCGGAACCCCGACGCAGTGATCTGAGCGCCGACCCTGTCACAGCGCCGCGGTCCCACGCTGTTTTATCTCTAACCAGCCCGACGCGGTACGGAAACGGCCGGGCGGCGATTCCGCCCCGCCCCGAAGCGACACGCCTCGCGATCACCCTCTTCAACGAGCGACGTCGAGCTTCGGACCACCCCGACCGAGCCAGTCCGGGCAGTCACGTATACGCCGATGGCGCCAATCTCCGTACAAGCCATGCGATCCGTTCGTTCTTTCGTGAAAGAGCGACGGATCGTTATGTGTTTGGCCGGTCGACGCCGTCCATCCACAGAGGTTTTCATTGAAGAAGGAAATCCTGGTCAACGTCACTCCGCTGGAGACGCGGGTGGCCTCCCTCGAGGACGGCCGCCTGGTGGAGATCATGACCGAGGGCGCGGGCTCCTCCCGCATCGTCGGAAACATCTACAAGGGTAGGGTCAGCGAGATACTGCCGGGCCTGCAGGCCGCCTTCATCGACATCGGGCTGGACCGCAACGCCTTCCTCCATGTCGAGGACCTGGTCACCGACGCCCATGACATCGGCAACTTCCTCGACAAGGACTACCAACACAACCACAAACGCGGCAACCTGCCCTCCATCGAGAAGATACTCAACAAGGGCCAGGACATCCTCGTCCAGATCACCAAGGAGCCCATCGGCAAGAAGGGACCCCGGGCCACCGCCAATATCACCCTGGCCGGGCGCTTCCTGGTACTGATGCCCTACGCCGACCATATCGGCGTCAGCCGCAAGATATCCTCCTCCTCCGAGCGCAACAGGCTGCGCAAGCTCGTCAAGGGCCTGCGCACCGGCGACTCGGGTTTTATTATCCGCACCGTGGGCGAGGGCGCCACCAAACGCCAAATGCGCACCGAGATGCGCTACCTCAAGCGCCTGGCCCGTGACATCGTCCGCCGGGCCCGCAAAGAGGAAGCCCCCTGCCTGGCCTACGACGACCTGGGCCTGGTGCTCTCCCTGATCCGCGACGTGGTCTCCGATGAAATCGACAATCTGGTCATCGACGACCGCAAAGTCTACAACCGGGTCAAGGACTTCGCCCGCAAGGTGGCCACCGACATCAGCGCCCGTGTCGAATACTACTCGGGCAAGTACCCCATCTTCGAGGCCTACGACGTCCAGCGCGACATCGAACGCCTCACCCACCGGCGGGCCTGGCTCAAGTCCGGCGGCTACATCGTCATCGAGCAGACCGAGGCTCTGATCTCCATCGACGTCAACACCGGCAAGTATGTCGGCAAGAGCAACCTGGAGAAGACGGTCTACGAGACCAATCTGGAGGCCGCCGAGGAGATCGCCCGCCAACTGCGCCTGCGCGACATGGGCGGGATCATCATTATCGACTTCATCGACATGGAGGTGCCCAAGCACCGCGAGCACGTCGTGCGCAAGCTCAACCAGGCCCTCGCCAACGATCGCTCCAAAACACGGGTGCGCAAGATGAGCGATCTGGGCCTGGTCGAAATGACCCGCAAGCGGGTGCGGCGCAGCGTCACCGCCCAGATGACCAGCAAGTGCCCCTGCTGCGAGGGCACCGGCCTGATGCTATCAGAGCGCCCCCTGGTCACCAAGTGCCGCAGCACCCTCAAGCGCGGGCTCTCGAAGAGCGAATCCAACCGCCTCCAACTGCTCTGCAACCCCCACGTGGCCCAACTGCTCAAGTCCCGCTATCAGGACGTGCTGGACAACCTCTCCGCCGAATACGACCGCCAGATCATCATCCAGACCAACCCCACCATGCCCCTGGACCGGCTCGAGGTCAAGGACCTTAAGGACACCCGCAAACAAGCCCGGAGCCCCCGACGACGCGGCCGCCGCCCGAGCAAGGAAAAAAGCCGGAAGGACCAGAGTCGGGAGAAGACGGGCTCATGACCGAGCTGCGGCCCCACCACGTCGTCTGTCTGGCCGCCTTCATCGGCCGGGGCTACTCGCCCGAGTTCATCGAAGCCTTCCAGCGCCTGCAAGCACTCTACCTGAATCCGGAAACCCGCGTCGAACTCGTCCGCGGTCCCGACACGGCCTGCCGAGCCTGCCCCAATCTATCAGACGGACGCTGCGCCCTCGACGACCACGCCGTCGCCATCCTCGATGAGCGGGTGCGCGTCGCCCTGTCCCTTGCCCAGACCGAATACACCACCGGCGAGCTCCACCGCCGACTGGCGGTCTACCTGGCCGACCACGACCTCGCCGAACTCTGCGGCGAGTGCCGCTGGCGCGACGAGGTCGACTGCGCGGCGGTCATCGACCAACGGCTAAACGAGCTTGGACCAGCCTGGGTTGACCATCGGCCGAGACCGCGGTTCGGACGGTGACAGTCCGATTCACGCGGCGGCTTTGGCACATTTCTTGCAGCAGAGCGGGCCGGCGTTACCGCGCGAGTCACGTTCGATTCCGCAAGAAATGTGCCAAAGCCGCCCCGCGCATCCGGCGATAACGGTTATTGAACGATGTCGCCGCGGTCTCGGCCTCGTCCAGGAGTGCCCGTCCCGCATCCATGCTCAGTTTTCGAATACCAAGCTCCGGGTTAGATCAAACCATGTCTGAACCAACGGCCGGAAGAGACGCGTTGCATCCCCAAGACGAACGGGGCGTGGCCCTGGCCATGGCCCTGATCGTCCTGGCGGTGCTCTCCACCCTGGCGGCGCTGTTATTGGCGTTGGCTCACTACGAGACGGCCTCGGCGGCAGACACCCGCCTGGCGATCCAGTGCGAAGCCCTGGCCGAGTCGGGCTGGAATCTGGCCTTCCGCGAGATGGCCGGAACCCGCTTCGACGGAAGCTCGACCCACCTGCTGGACGCCGAGGGTCGGCTCGTTCCCAACACCGAGCAGCCTCTGATTCCGGCAATCGCCAGCCCCCTATCCGGCGAGGTCGTCGCGGTCATCGACGACGAGGGTGACGACGAGGGCTTGTTGCGCAACCTCGATGACGGGGCCTACGTCTGGAGTTGGGCTCCCGGCGACGCCCACGGCGAGCTCTCCGGCGCCGGGGTGCCCGAGGAGCTGCGCATCAAGGTGTATTATAACGACGAGAACCGGCTCAGCTTCAGCATCCTGGTCGAGGCCACCCTGACCACGCCGACGAACCCGGTCATCCGCAAGCTACTGGTTAGCGGCCGCACCCAGCCACTAGAGCAGTACGTGCTCTTCTCGGCGGCCGATCTGGCCCTGGCCGGCGAGGCCGACCGACTGGTCGACGGCGCCGTCCACGCCAACGGCGATGTTTTCCTGCAACCGGAGAACGCCCTGGTCAGGCTGGCGGGGGAGCGCCTGACCGCCGGCGGCCGCCTGCTGCGTTTGCGCGACGCCTGGGACCGGGAGAACCTGGCCGGCGAGGTGATTGTGGAGCTGACCGACGAGGAGGGCGAGCCTGAGGACATCCTCTGGTTCACCGAGCCGCCCTTCGACTCCGAGCACCTCGAGGAGGCCGAAGGCTATGCCTTCTACGACAACGACCCCACCAACAACATCATCGGCTGCCAGGAGCTCTTCCGCGGCACCATCCGCGACGGCTACATGGGCACGGGCGGCTTCCAGGCGCCCTACCTGGCCGACGCGGCCTGGTTGCGCGCCCGGGCCGACCTGGCCTTCGTCCGCGACGGCGCCGTGATCAGTTGCTTCGACCCGGAGGGCGTCTACCAGGCCGCACCGCTGGAGGCCGCCGACTACGTCCCCTTCGTCAACCCGGCCACGGGTTACAGCGGTGAGCTGATCGAGCTGGACCTGGCACGTCTGGCCGATCCCAACGGCGATGGTGTGGGCGACGACTCACTTTGGCCGGCCTCGGGAATCCTCTTCATCGAGGGCGACTGCCGGCTGCGCGGCCTGCGCTCACTGCCCTCCGAGCTGGTCGTGCTGACCGACGGCAGCCTCTACACCGTCGGCGATGTCAACGTCGAGGCTCCGCGCCACCTTTCCCTGGTCGCCCCCTTGGGGCGGGTCTGGCACCTGAGCGAGAACTGGGACGACGCCGCGGTGGTCCAGCCCTTCTCCGCCCGACCCGCCGCCGACACCCGGGTTATTGCCGTCATCGCCGACGGCGCGCCGCTGATCGAGGAGCAGAACTACGTCGGCGGTGATGGTACCGCTCCGGCGGCCGCGCTGCACCTGCTCGAGGACTGGACCGGCCGCCTGCTGCGCCTGGAGGGCTGCCGCCTGCACCTGCGCACGGCCTCGATGGCGCCCCTGGGCGAGCCTCCCCGTGAGGGCGAGCTGGCCTGGCTCACCGCCGAGGCCTACGCGCCGCCCCGCCTCGAGCTGGTCTACGATCGCCGCCTGGAGACCGAGCGCGGTCCCTTCCCGCTCACCGGCGCCCGGATCATCGCCTGGCAACGCTTGAGCGACTAGTGCGGCCTTGTTGAACCCACCGTCGGCCGGTTCAGTCGACCGGTCCAATCGAGGGGAGGACGATGCTCAAGACGCTCCGCTTGATCGCGCCACTGGTCCTCCCGCTGTCGGCGGCCGCCGCCTCGCTGGCCTACGTCGCCGAGGGCGGCGCGGGTCCCCGGATCGTTATTCTCGATATCGATGACGCCGAGGACGCCTCCGAGACGCTGATCCTGGATTTAGCCGACCGGCCCGCCTGGAGCCCCGACGGATCCCGGCTGGCCTTCATCGGCAACGATCAGGACCGCGAGGCGCTCTGCGTCGTCGACCTGTTCGACCTCGACACCAGCGAAGATCCCATCCCGCGCGTCCTGACGCTGACCGACGGCGCGCCGGTCTGGAGCCCCGACGGCCGCCGCCTGGCCTTCGCGGACAACCGGGGCGACGGCGCTCGGCTCCAACTGATCGAGGTCGAGAGCGGCGCGGAGTCCGAGCTCAGCTCTCAGGCCGATCAGATCCCGCCGTGGAGCGTCGCCTGGAGCCCCGACGGCTCCCGCCTGGCCTTCACCAAGCTGACCGAATCAGCCGA
>WJMB01000250.1 GCA_014728185.1 Candidatus Coatesiibacteriota bacterium | reverse complement strand
CGCCGCCAGCGCACCAGGATGTCCTGAATGGTGTTGTTGAGGGCGTGGCCCATGTGCAGCGAGCCCGTGATGTTGGGCGGCGGGATGACCACGGTGTAGACTGGGCCGGGGGCGTTCTCGTTCAGCTTGAAGTGCCCGGCGCTCTCCCAGTGCTCGAACCAGCGACCCTCGAGCTCGGCGGGGTCGTACTTGGCGGCGATACGCTTGTCGTCTGTCATGATCGTCTCTCCCGGAGTGGGGTGGTGGTTTAAGGGGTCGATTAACGCAGGTCGGGACGGGACGTCCCGCCGGCGACCGTGCGCGGCACACGGCCGCCCCCCTCTCTCCGGAAGTTTTTGGATTGCTTCATCATCTCTTCGGCGTCAGTGAAGGTGACGTGGTTGATACTTGGGAGTCGGTGTGTTTTCGATCGATATGGCAGCGGCAAGTTTACGGAGCCCGGCGTGGGGTTGTCAAGGCGACCGGCTACTGGTTGCTGATGAATCGACCAGACCACCGGGGTGTCTCAACTGTGGGGCAAGAGTGGGAGCGGGGAGCTGGTTCTCGACCACGCTGCGATAGTCTATTGTCTAAGCAAGCGAGGGAGGACCTGAAGGTCCTCCCCTACAATAGCTTCCAGCGCCGAGATATATCCCGAACTAAACGCCGTGCTGAACCTAAACGCTGTACCACGGTGTCCCAGGGGTATCCGGTTACACAGGACCGCCCGACAAGCGGTAAGCCTACTTCGCCCGGCGGATATGCTTCGCCGCGGCGAAGAAGCTCCCCACCAGACCCACCAGCGCCCCGACGCCCACCAGAGCCGCCCACCACTCCAAGGGCAGGAAGGCCTCGGCGCCCAACAGCGGACCGGTCAGGCGGTAGAAGAGGTACAGCAGGCCGACGCCGATCCCCCCGCCGAGAACACCCACCAGAAAACCCTCGACGACGAAGGGTCGCCGGATGAAACCCGGCGGCGCGCCGACGACCTTGAGGATGGCGATCTCCTCGCGACGGTGGTAGACGCCCAGGGCCACGGCGTTGCCGACGACCAGGATCGAGGCCAGCACCAGCACACCACCGATGGCCGCACCGATCAGCCCGGCCAGACGGACGATCTCGGTCAGCGACTCGACCCATTCGCGGCCGTAGGAGACCCGGGAGACGCCGGGAACGGCCTCGAGGTGACCGGCGGTCTCGGCCAGCTTGTCATCGCTCAAGTGCTCGGGGTCCAGAGTCAGGCGGAAAGAGGCGGGCAGCGGATTCTCCTCGACCTCGCTGAGCAGGTACTCGTCCTCGCCGAGCATCTCGCGCAGCTCCCCGAGGGCCCGCTCCCGGGAGACGAACTCGACGTTGTCCACGCCGGGAACCGCGGCGACCCGGGTCTCGAGGGGGGCCAATTCCTCGGCGGCGACCTCGTCGGAGACGTAGACCTCCATACGCACCTCGGCGCGGGCCTCCTCGACGGCAAGCAGCAGGTTGTGGACCACCAGCAGCACCACGCCGATGACCAGCAGTGACAGGGTGACGGTCAGCACCGCCCCGGCGGCGCCGGAGCCGCTGCGCCGCAGACCGGCGAATCCCTCGCGGAGATAGTAGCCCAGGTTGCCCAAGTGTGCGCCTTTCTCTGGCGGGTATTCGGATGTCATTGGACGGTCGGAGTCGCCGCAGACCCACCTTCGGCACGCCCCGACCTTGGCAAAACCCTGCCGGATGTCAGCCGTCGGCCCGGCCCGGCTTTGGCACGTTTCTTGCAGCAGGGCGACCGAGCCTCTGGACCGAAGGGGCGGGGGATTCCGCAAGAAACGTGCCAAAGCCTCCGCGCTCGTAGTTCGAGGGGTTTGTCGGGACCTGGGTCGGTTTTGCCAAGGTCCCGGCCGGGGTTCCGTGCGAATCGCCTCAGCCGAGGTAGGTCCGCCCGGCGCTTTCGAGAATAGCGCGACGACGATACGGGGTGGGATCGAAGGCCATCTCAGTCGTTTCGGGGCCGCCAGGCCGGCGTGGCGGCGGCCTTGTCGTCGAGGAGATACTCGCGGCCGTCCTCGACGGAGGTCAGGTAGACGTGGTCGTCGCGGCAGTAGGTCAGCCAGCGGCCGTCGGGGGACCAGCTCGGATCGTAGCCGACGCCCAGCCGGCGCTCTTCGCCGGAGTCGAGTTCGTAGACGTAGTTGGCGTATCCGTCACCGGGTTTGAAGTAGGTCAGCAAGTGTCCGTCGGGCGACCACTCCGGGTAGAGTCCTGCGGTCAGTTCCCGCGGTTCCGAGCCGTCGGGATTCATCAGCACGACGGTTTGCTCGACGGTGAAGGCGATCCTCGCGCCGTCGGGGGACCAGGTCGGCCAGTAGCCGGGACGCAGGAAACGGCCCTCCTCCTCGCCGGGACGGATCAGGTAGACGCCGTGGCGGTAGCGGCCCTCGTCGAAGATGAAGTAGTCGTTCGAGGTGTAGGCCACGGTGCCGTCGGGGGCGAAGTTCGGGGCGATTCCCTTGGCCAGGCGCTGGGGCTTGCCTTCTCCCGAGGTCTCGACGAGCCAGATCCAGGGGTCGTAGCGTAGGCTCATCCGGCGGAAGGTGAGCAGACCGGCGTCGGGGCCGAAGATGTACTCGTGGTGT
This sequence comes from Candidatus Coatesiibacteriota bacterium, assembly GCA_014728185.1. GTDB lineage: Bacteria > RBG-13-66-14 > RBG-13-66-14 > RBG-13-66-14 > RBG-13-66-14 > WJMB01. Next base: position 2,757 of record WJMB01000250.1, on the reverse strand, counting down.
TGCAGCTCGCGCACCAGGCGGCGGTCCTCGCCGCCGTCGAGGTCGAGCACCCGCAGGTCGAAGGGGTGGAAGGCGTCGGCGTGGGCCAACAGGCGGCCGTCGGGCGACCAGACCGGCTTGTAGCCCTCGGCCAGCTCGCGCTTTTCCGTGCCGTCGGCCCGGGCCAGCACGATGCGGCCGTATTGTTCGAAGGCGATCTCACCGGGCGGTTGGATGCCGGAGCCGCCGATCAGCTCGGCCGCCGTTGCGGGTCCGGCGGATTCCCCGCCTTTCCGCGCCGTCAGCTCGGCCCCGCAGGCCGGGCAGTAGCGCTCGCGACCGATCAGCGCCGTTCCGCAGTCGGGACAGAAGGGGATGTCAATCCTCCGTGGTGCGGTTGTTGCGACGTTCGGAATATAGCTCGCGCAGTCGGGGTGGAGCGCCCTTTTCGCAGACGACCTCGTCGTCGGAGAGGCACTCGGCGGTCCGGCCCAGGATCAGCTTCACCCCGCACAACGGGCAGACCCGCGTTGCGGCTGGTAGCAGCGCTCCGCAGACCGTGCAGCGGATGAAAGCGCCTTCGGACTTCACTTGACCACCACCCGGCCCTTTTCGATATGGATCACCCGGGCCTGGATGCGCCGCACCATCGCGTAGTCGTGAGTGGCCACCAGCACGGTGGTGCCTCGGGCGGCGATCTGGCGCAGCAGGTTCATGATCTTCAGCGAGAGCTCGGGGTCCAGGTTGCCCGTGGGCTCATCGGCCAAGAGGAGCTCGGGGTCGCCGGAGATCGCCCGGGCGATGGCCACGCGCTGCTGCTCGCCGCCGGAGAGCTCTTCGGGATAGGCCCCGGAGCGGTGGGTGAGTTCGACGATGCGCAGGATGGCCGCCACCCGCTGGCGGCGCTGCTCACGGTCCAGACCCCGCACCCGCAGGGCCACGTCCAGGTTCTCCTCGACGGTGCGGCCGGAGAGCAGGCGGAAGTTCTGGAAGATAACCCCGATACGCCGCCGCAGGCCTGGAAGCTTTCGGGAACGCAGCCGACGCATGTCGTGGCCCAGCACGACCAGCTCGCCCCCCGTGGGCCGCTCCTCGCCGAAGAGCAGCCGCAGAAAGGTCGTCTTGCCGGCGCCCGAGGGGCCGGTGAGGAAGTTGAACTCGCCCTTGGGCACGCCCAGGGAGACGTCCTGAAGGGCCAGCACGCCCCGGGCGTAGCGCTTCTGCACTTGCTGGAAGGTGGCGATGTCGGACAAGGCGGCCTCGCTGGGGCTGTGGTGGGCAGACGGGAAGGACGTTCTATTCTAGGCCAACGCCCCCCCGCGGTCAACCGGTGGAATGGCGCCGGCCGGGTGGTGATTTGCGACATATAGATAAGGGATCATCACAGAAGATGAACATCAGGTATCGCAGTTGGGTACTTATCTCGGCGTGAACAAGTCTTTTACTCTGCCTACAACGAAGGGGGCGATGTGGCAGGGAAGAGCAGGACTAGAGACCTGCACGTCAAGTGTCCAAGGTGCAACTACCGCTATCACTAGAGGTTAGGCGACGAAAGGCTAATATGCAAGAGCTGAGGAAAATTGTTCAGCCATCGTCCCCGGGGGCGTCGCAACGAGCTGCCGCCGGAGAAACGCAGTGAGATAGCGCGTCTGTTCTGGCTCGGCGTCCCGGCGGCACGGGGAAGCACGATATACCAACACTGGAAGGATCAGGCGGTGGCGAGCGGCTTTATTGCAGTGGGTTGCTAGTCGGTCGCTGATGTCTCATCGCTATGGGACCAAACGGTCTCCTTTCATTGAGGTTTTCACATTGACAGCCGGGTTGAAGTATTCTAACTTTATGTCTGTTAAGAATGGTCGAGAGGGAGGGAGCTGTGAGGTGTAAAACATATCACATTTTGCTGATTGGATTAACTTGCACACTTTTCCTATCGTCGTGCGATACCATATCTTCAAGCAAAATTGAAACTCTCTTCCAAGATGATTTCAAAAATTTATGGCCCGAATTGTCACCAGATGGAAATTATCTTACTTTCTACTCAGAAAAAATCGGTTACGATCATCCACATCTAGATTACTGCATCTATTGTGTTGACTTAGGCACATCGGAAATCCATCAGCTTACGTACAAAGATGTAAATAGCTATACATGGGATGTTGATCCTTGTTGGTCACCAGATGGCAGATGGATCTACTTCGTTAGGGATTCTTATGGACCTGGTTTAATTTGTCGGATGCCTTATAATGGTACCGAAGACGATAACGAAGTGTTGTTTTCCGGGGCTGAAGTTTTTGCGTTAAATTCCGACGGATCGAAAATCGTTCTGGCTTTATCATACACTGAATTCTACTTGGCAGTACTAGATTTAGATACATTTGAGTTAACACCTGTAACGGAAGAGGATTTAACTTGGTATAGGAGCCTGTGCTTCGGACCAGATGATGAAAGCGTTATAGCTGTAATCAACAATGATCCTGTGTTTGAGGTAAAAGTATACCCGTTAAACGGTGATGATCCTTACAATTTCGATTATGATTTTTCAGATGTGCCTGATAAAATATCATTGCGAGAAGATCAGGCTACTTATTTATTCTCGGTTCATAATCAACTTTTAGAAATCCCTGTTGAAGGGGGTGAATCGTATGACTTAACACCGAACATGTATGGTAGTCTTACTGATGGATCATACGATAGTGAAGGCGATGTTTGTTTTTCCCATTTAGTCATTCAAGATAGTACATTTGTAAGTACTATTTACAAATGGTCACGATAGGGAGG
>WJMB01000249.1 GCA_014728185.1 Candidatus Coatesiibacteriota bacterium | reverse complement strand
CGTGATCATGCACACCGAGTGGGGCACGACCTACAACGCGTATTTCATCGACGCCGAGAAGCCCACCCTGGTCGACACCGCCAAGGCTCATCTCTCCGAACTCTACCTGGCCCGGGTGCGTGAGCTGGTGGACTTCAAAGACATCCAATACATCGTCTGCGACCACTTCGAGCCCGATCACTCCGGTACCCTCGAGGAGCTGCTCAAGCTGGCCCCCCAGGCCGTGCCGGTGATGAGCAAGGTCGGCGAGCGCTTCTTCCGCGGGCTGATCGATTACGACGGCGAGACCCTGATCATCGAGGAGGACGGGCAGAAGCTGGACCTGGGAAACCTCGAGCTGACCTTCTACAAGACCCCCTTCCTTCACTGGCCCGACACGATGTGCACCTGGCTGGAGGCCGACAAGTCAATTTTCACCTGCGACATCTTCGGCTGCCACTATGCCGACGATCGGCTGCTCTCCGACCGCATGGGCGACTTCGACGAGGCGTACCGCTACTACTTCGACGTCATCCTGCGGCCCTTCAAGAAGTACCTGCGCAAGGCCATGGGGCTCATCGAGAACCTGCCCATCGAGAATATCATGGTCGGCCACGGCCCGATCATCCACGGCCGCGAGGAGGTCGATCGCTACTGGGAGCTCTACAACGAGTGGGCCAAGCCGCTCAAGCCGCCCACGGGCAAACCGACGGCCTTCATCTTCTCGGCCTCGAGCTACGGGATGACCCACCGCATGGGCTGGGCCGCCGCCGAGGGCATCCGCGAGACCGGCATGGACGCCCGGGTCTTCGATGTCAACGACCTGACCCCGGACAAGATCATCGACGAGGCCGAGATGGCCAAGCTGGTGTTGGTCGGCTCGGACACCATCGCCGGCGACGCCCTGGGGCCGGTCTGGAACGCGCTGTCCGCCTTCCCCCTCGTTCCCGAGAAGCGCTCGAAAACGGCCGGCGCCTTCGGCAGCTACGGCTGGAGCGGCGAGGCTGCGCCGATGATCCACCAGCGTCTCGAGCAGCTCAAGTTCAAGCTGCCCGAGGAGCCCATGCGCGCCGTGCTGCGCCCCACCGAGGAGGACCTCGACGAATGCCGGGCCTGGGGCAAGCGCCTGGCCGAGTCCGCCCGAAGCTAACGGGTTCATGATTGTCCCTAGGGCGGGGTCTCCACACACCGTCCTCTTACAGAAATTAGTTCTCGATACCGCCCCCGCACGCATATCAGCAGTGAGTAATGCTACAATCCCGGGGTGACTCGAAACGGCACCAACCACAAGGAGTCCCTCCATGCGCAAGATGACCGAGGAGTTCCTCTGGGCCGCCTTCTGCGGCGAAAGCAAGGCGCACATGAAGTACGCCGCCTACGCCGACAAGGCCGCCAAGGAGGGCAAGCCCAACATCGCCAAACTGTTCCGCGCCATTAGCTACGCCGAGCGCGTCCACGCCACCAATCACTTCAAGGCCCTCAAAGCCCTCAAGGGCACCGCCGAGAACCTGCAAGACGCCATCGCCGGCGAGAGCTTCGAGGTCGAGGAGATGTACCCGGCCTACGACGCCGTCGCCAAGCTCCAGGACGAGCACGAGGCCGAGCACAGCATCCATTACGCCATCGAAGCCGAGAAGATCCACGAGCAGATGTACCGCGACGCCAAGGCCCACGCCGAGAAAGACGACGACTGGGAGATCGGCGACGTCTACATCTGCCCCAACTGCGGCTTCACCCATATCGTCTCCGAGAAAGACCCCCTGCCCGAGGTCTGCCCGGTGTGCAAGTGGAAGAAGAGCACCTTCAAGAAGTTCGACGGCTACGAAGAGCTGGTCTAGCCGCCGACCAAGGTAAGGCATGACAAAACCGGAGGGTAACCCCTCCGGTTTTTGGTTTTTCTTGCTGGTTTACTGCATCAGGCCCCGGTACGTCCTTTGTTCATTTCGGTCAACGCACCGAGTGAACCTAAGGCCTTGATCGTATCGAACGGCAGGAAGACGGTGTTGGTGCCCTCTCGCGCAGCCTGCCGAACGGCTTGGATGTAACCACGGGTCAAGAGGTAGGTGGAGGTCTGCTCTCCAAGCTTGGCGTTCAGCTTTTCCACGGCATCGGCTTCGGCGGCGGCCTCCAACTCGCGAGCCCTGGCCTTGCCCTCGGCGGTGAGGATCTCTGATTCCCGTCTACCTTCCGCGTGAGTAATGGCCGCCTGTTTTGCCCCTTCAGCCTTGGTGATGGCGGCTTGCTTTGTGCCCTCGGCTTCCTTGATCATCGCCCGGCGCTTGCGCTCGGCGGTCACCTCGGCGCGCATGGCCTCGAGGAAATCCTCCGGCGGGGAAACGTCTTGCAGCTCGACGCGGTTGACCTTCACTCCCCACTTATCGGTGGCCTCATCGAGGATATCGCGCAGGCGGGCATTCAGGGAATCCCGGCTGTCGAAGGTCTCGTCGAGTTCGAGGGCGCCGATAGCCGTACGCAGGCTGGTTTGCGTCAGCCGTTCTATGGCTAGCGGCACGTTCTCGATCTCGTAAACCGCTCGACGCGGGTCGGTAATCTGGTAGTAAAGGACCGCATCAACGGTCAGAACCAAGTTGTCCTTAGTAATCACCTGCTGAGCGGGGAAGTCCAGCAACTGCTCACGCAGATCGATGAACTCGGACCAGTAGTACTGACCGCTCACCGAACCACGACCACCTTGATCGACGACCCTGGCACCGTGGGGTTTATCCGCCGACGCAACCTGGGGTCGGCTGTCAGGTTTGGTTCGATCGAAGGAGACCGAGGTTGTGTCGATGACCCGCAGGGGTTTATCGAAGAAGGGCAGCACCATGTGCAGACCGCTGTCCAGGACCCGATGGAACTTGCCCAAGCGCTCTATCACCATCACATGAGCCTGGGGGACCTGGCGGAAACCCTTGAAGGCGATGATCAGGATCAGCAGAAAAGCTACGCCAAGAACGATGTAAAGCCCGAGCATTTAACTCCCTTTCTGGTGGGACTCTTGGATGGCTAAAACTCAAAGACCTCATTGCCGATGATGATACGGATGGTGCGGAAGGCTATGCCCTTGGAATCCATTTCCAGGACTATCTCTCCGTCAGTCCCTTGTTTAGCCAGCTCGTAGAAACGGTCCCGCTGGACCTCATCGTCACAGAAACGACCGCCTATAAAGATCGACTTGTCCAGGGCTTCCCAACTGACATACTTGTTTGTGCCCTTGAAGGTGAACTCATACACACCGTACCTCCACGCCGTTCCCATCATCATGATTGTATCTCCGGCCTGGTAGGTCAGGCGTCCGGGAACACGGATGGTTTGATTGGCATACGGTTCGGAGTCGGCCGCGAAGGCGGATGCCGAAACAGGGCGACCCCGACGATCCCATTCGCGGTCGATCGCCTTCAGCAGTTTTTCTACTTCACGTACACTCTTGGTATCGGAGTAATTCGAGGCAATGGCACTCAACTCGCTCTCCGCCTGCTCAAGCTTGTTATCCTTGGCTTCCTTTAGCCCATCACTATAGTCTTCATACGAAGCTAAAGCCCGCCGGCAGCGCTCCTCGCGGATTAAAGAATGGGTGCCGGCGGCCTCTTCATTGAAATCTTCCTCCGGATAATCGGCAATCAGTTGGGCGTAGAGGCCATCAGCCTTCTCCAAAGAATCATCGTCGGCCTCGGCGACACCCTCGGCGGCAACGACCAGCCGGGCGCTGCATAGCCGGCCGAGAGGAGTGGCTTTGAGCTCATCCAATTCACTGCTGACTACTTCCAGCTCAGAGCGAACCTGGTCGCGCCGCCTGCCCAGGGTTTCAATCTCGTCGTTGAGCTCCATTTCGCGCTCACTGGGGCCACACCCAGCAAGGAGAAGCGACGCAACCGCCGCGAGAACGATTGTCACCTGTCTCCGCCTCATTCCTGTACCTCCTTCTGCTCTTGAAGCTCCGGAAAGTCTTTCAACAAAGCTATTTCTTGTTCAGTTTCGGTCAGTTCGGTTTCCATATCTTCAATCTCTGCCTTTAACGCGTCGCGCTGTTCTTCCAGTTCGGCCAGCTTATCCTCGTCCTCACAAGCGGTGAACACTGCGACCAGCACCAGCAGCGTCAATACAACGAGCCTTCCCATCGCTTCCTCCTTCGGGTTGGGTTGAGTAAGAATTTTCATTGATTACCCTGACAGATCAGGTCGCATCTACTTAAAATCGATCAAAACATATTAGAGGG
>WJMB01000248.1 GCA_014728185.1 Candidatus Coatesiibacteriota bacterium | reverse complement strand
GGTCGGGGGTGGGCGATCAACTGGGCGGGGTCGGTATCGAGGGGGACGATCTCGGTCAGCGACCAGCCGTCGCCGTCGTTGGTCGTCTCGGCAGCTTCGGGGGACGGGCTGTCGGAGCAGGCCAGGCCTCCGACGAGGAGCAGGGCGGGTGCGAGATGGAGCGGAGCGCGGCGGAGTGGAAGCATCGGGGCACCTCGGTTGCACGGTGGGGGGTGCGGCGGATTGTGAGAAAGCGAGGGGCGGAATGGGTAAGTCTATTTATGACAGCGTGTTCATTGTATAATCGTAAATGTATGTTGGGCAAGGGGAAAGTCGCTGATTCGCACTTATTCAATCCCGATCATCCAGCTTGAACCTCGGTCCGGAGCCGCGGCATCCTCTGGTGATTCATCAGGGCTGACCAGGTGTAAGGGCTTTAATAGCAAGGCCCTACGGCTTGTCGATCTTCATCGTTCAGGATCGGCCCGGAAACACCGAGGTAAAGCTCCGAGCCGCGACCGCCGCTCCTTTCACCGGTAACTTGTGCGAAAAAAGAATCCACAGCTCAAGGAAGGACCGCCGGGGACGCCGCCGCCGGGCTGCGACACCCCCGGGCATTGGGAGCACCTGGCCCCGGCCTGGTCCCGTCTGTCGCTGTTCCACCGGCTGACCATCCTGCCCTTCTACGTTCCGATCCGCCTCTACCAGCGTTTCGTCTCGCCCCACACCCCGCCCTCCTGCCGCTTCACCCCCAGTTGCAGCCAGTACGCCGCCCTGGCCCTGCGCAAGTACGGCCTGGGACTGGGGCTGCTGATGGCGCTCTGGCGTGTCCTGCGCTGCAATCCCTGGGGCGGCTGGGGCCATGACCCTCCGTGAATCGACACCCGGCAGCTCCGCTGATCACGTCGGGGCGATTTAGACTGGACAACGGTTCGCTGACGGTATAATCTGTGCATTGTAGAGAAGGTGACTCCCGAACTCAGACCGGCTTTTCCTTTAGGGATCATCACGAGAAACCGGACCAGCATCGGTAACTATGGAGAGCCGCATCGAGGGAGGGTTCCTTGATAACTACTCGGCGATAGGCATCAACTCGCGAAGGCGGCTGGCTGTTACAGGTGCTGAACCAGGCAATAGACTGCTGTCGGCATGTCATTCACTATCAGCTTCCACGGCCTTTGGGTAGGGCCAACAGCCTCCAGCCTTCACGGCATTAAGAGCGAGTCGAGATTGATCGCCAGGAATCAAATCAAAAGAAGGGATCACTTGACTGTCACGAACCATGGTGTTACCGAATATCGTTCAATTATCAGCAGTTGGCGGGCAATCAGGTTTACTCATCGAATGATCTGTTTGTGGCAGGTAAGTTTGTTTCCACATTCCTTATGTTGCCTGTTTAGACTTCGCGGCGCTCTATAAGCAACTGTTTGGCACCATTGGCATCGGTGAAGATGAAAATGAAGATGCTCGATCCCAAGAAGTTTATTAGCATGCACATACAACGAGTAAGCGCCGATATGTAAAGGCAATAGCCTTCTCTTTCTTGGACATTGCCTCGTATCAGCCGTTTTTTATTCGGGGTGGGTCGGTTTTTCGAGATGAAACTATCTGGCCCGGGATCGTGTGTGATGCCTTATGCCATAAGCATTGCTTGACAGTCTATCAGCGAGAAGTGCCGGTACAAAAACGAGTGATAATTCCTTCCCATATATCCACCCCGGTTGATTCACCAGGAGAAAACATATGCTCAGACGGGTATTCATCCTCGGCGCGTTGACCGTCGTTTTGCTCGCGGCGGGCTGCGGTCCGCGTCTCAACGACGAGACCTACGCCGAGCTCTGGCTGGGAACCTACAAGAGCTGGGACGGCGAGAACGACGCCTGGGACGCCGCCCTGCGCGAGCGGGGCACCAGCGCCGAGGAGTACGACGCCTACACCCGGGGGCTCATCGAGGCCGAAGAGGAACGCTTCAATAGAGTCACCGAGCCGATCTACGATGATTTCGAAGCCTCGATCACCTTCACCGGTTACATCCTCGCCATCGGACTGGAGGGCTTCGGCGAGGAAATAAAAGAAGCACTGGAAGAGGGCCTCCAAGACCTCGAGTGAGTATCAGGACGACCTCAACTCATTAATCAAGACCACGACTCCCCTGATCCGACCACCAACCCGGAGGTAACCGATGCGCAAGTCACTACCCTTCCTTCTCCTGGCCGCCCTGGCGCTGTTGATCACCGGCTGCGGCAAGGAACTCAACGACGAGAACTTCGTCGAGTACTGGATCGCCAGCGTCAACGCCGGCACCGAAGAAGACGCCGCCAAGATCGCCGACGAGTACGGCTGGACCGAAGAAGAGATCGACGCCTACCTCGATGAACTCGCCGATGACGAAGAGCGCGCCGAGAAGGTCGTCGAAAAGGTCGAAGCCAAGGACGAGGCCGCCGCCTTCGCCCTGGCCATGGCACTGGGCCTCGACTCCATGTTCGGCGATCTATCCGACCTCGAGGGTCTGGGTGATCTCGAGGGCTTCGGCGAGGAGTTCGCCGAGGGCATGGAGGCCTTCGGTGAGGGCATGGGCGAGCTGTTCAGCGGCTTCGCCCAGGGCATGGAGAGCATGGCCGAGGGCATCGACGAAAGCCTGGCCGGTCTGGGCGGTCTCAACGACGACGCTCTGGCCGAGATCTATATCAGCGCCGATAACCCCGAGGATATCCCGGCCGAGCTGCTCGAGAAGTACGACACCACCCCCGAGGATGTCGATGCCGCCTTCGAAGCTCTTGAAGAGGACCCGGAGCGGGTCCAGTCGGTCAGCGAGAAGATCCACGCCATCGACGACGCCAAGGGCGACGAGTTCGACGAGATCTTCATGTAAAACCAAACCGTTTACCATTCACACCAACCGCCGGGCCGCCCCGGCGGTTGGCGTCTCGCAGCGCCCGATGTACCCGCACAGGCCGCAGCACCGGGGACTATCAACGTAATCCGGACCATCGACTTGCAGCAAAAAAGCCGCAGAGTACCAGTTCCCGCTGTTTGCCTCGCAAGTGGCGGCAGCTCTCAAAGCAACCTGATGGCTTGTCCCCCGGCGTTTCCAGCTTGCGAAAAAACCAAGCACAGATAAGACCATCGCCCCAAATCGACCGCCGGAATGCCATAGCATCGTGAGCGAATACTGCACGGAATGACAACCCAACAGTGATCGGGATCGCGCTGCCGGTTCGCGCCTGATCACGCTGGTAACCCGCTGATAATGCGCGTGTAGCTCCAGAAGAACAAGTCGCGCAAAGCGTGGATAAAGCGGCGGCGTCAAAGGGTCTGCTCGAAGTATGATCCACCATTCCAGTAGCCGGTGTTTAACACCCTGCCGATTGCTACTCTACTCACAACTGCATCTTTTTCAAGCAATAAGACTGCGCCCGATTGTATCGGGTTACAAGCCGGACGAACCCGGAGGGCTAAAACTCGTTCGGTGAACATCTTCGTCTCCGCCCCGCAGAGCGTTTGCACCGGAGCCTTGTCTCGACTAGAATCAACATCGACAATCAAACTGGCAATCAATCCCAAGGCACCCCGGGGGAAGAATGTACTTCTGCGAGAACTGCGGGGCCGAGTTCGATCGGCCCCTCGACGGCCGCTGCCCGGCCTGCGGAGCCGGATCGAGGCGTCTGCGCCGCTTCGGCGTTCAGGATTACAACGAAGAGCCGACGCCGGTGTACAAAACCAACACTCACCGCGACGAAGCACCCCGACGGCACCCAAACCCCAAAAACATGATGATCCTGGCGGCCCTGCTGGCCCTGGGTGGCGCCGGTGCCGTCTTCTTCTTCGTCTCCGGAACCGAAGAGCCGGTCCAGGGGCTCTCCGAGGAAACCTACGTCGAGATCTGGCGGGAGACCTTCGAGGAACGCGGCGGGGACTCGGCGGACTGGGACGCCGCCCTGCGCGAGTACGGCACCAGCCGGGAGGAGTTCGATTCCTTCACCCGGGAACTGCGGGCCGCCAACCACCGCTACAACGAAATCAGCTCCGAGATCAACGAAGACGCCGTCTCCGCCGTGGCCTACGCCACCTATACCGTCGAGCTCAGCCTGAACGACGCCTTCGGCGAGGCGCGCATCGAACTCGACGAGAACCTCGGCGGCGTCGAGGAGATGCTCGACGAACTGCTGCCCGAGATACAACGGCAGCTCGAGGAACTCACCGAAGAGTCGGTCGGCGGTAATTGAACCCACCAATAATTCGACTCGGTTTTAACCGAGTACGATCAACGCAGGCCGAGCGACCCGGTGTTGGCACGTTTCTTGCAGCAGTGCGATGCGGCGTATCGGACGAAGGAGCGTCGAACTCCGCAAGAAACGTGCCAACACCGGGTCGCGTCGCCGCCGGACGCCCTGGGCCGGTCAACGATAGACCCGCCCGGGGTACCCGGGCGGGTCTTGCCAAACACGGCGGCTTTCGGTTAGCATAAGCATCCTTTGTCCCGACAGTCCCAGCAAGTAACAAACAGCCAACCCACCGGGAGACACTTTGCCGACCTACGAACAGACCCTCGATCGTCCCATACTCCTCGCGAGCCTCGTTAAGCGGATACTGAGCTTGCTGATTGGAGTGGCGGCCCTGAGCGTTTCGGCGCGTCTGAGCTTCCCCCACCCCTTCGCCGCCACGCCGGTGCCGGTCACCTGTCAGGTGCTGGTGCTGCTGGTCCTGGGCCTGACCCAGCCGCCGCGCACCGCTGCGGCGACGGTGTCCGCCTATCTGGTCCTGGGCTTTTCCGGGGCGCCGGTCTTCGCCTGGGGCGTCGGCGGCGCGGTCGCGCTCTTCGGTCCAACCGGCGGCTACCTGCTGGGCTTCCTGCCGGCGGTCTACGTTGTCGCCGTTCTGCGCGGTCGGAATCCGGCGAGCCTGCTTCATGACGCTACGGCGGCCCTGGCCGGGCTGGCCCTGATCTATGCGGCGGGCACGGCCTGGCTGGCCCTCTGGCTGGGCGATCTCGGCACCGCCTGGCGGACCGGCGTGCTCCCCTTCGCGGCGCCCGACGCCCTCAAGCTCATCGTCGCCCTGGCCGCCTCGGTCATCCTGCGACGCGGGTCCCACAACGCTTGACACACTCCCTCCGGCGTTTCTAAACTAAGCATACTGGCCGTAGACACCATCACGAGACCGGGAAAGGCGGCGGGAATGCGCAAAACCTCGCTCAACGCGATCCATCAGGAGCTGGACGCCCAGCTTATCGAATTCGCCGGGTACGAAATGCCCGTCAAGTACAGCTCGATCAACGAGGAGCATCTGACCGTGCGCGAGAGCGTCGGCATGTTCGACCTCTCCCACATGGGCGAGTTCCACCTCGCCGGTCCCGGCGCCGTCACCTTCGTCGACGGCCTGGTCACCAACGATGTCGCCGCTCTCGAGCCAGGGCAGATCCTCTACACGCCGATGTGCTACCCCGACGGCGGAATAGTCGACGACCTGCTGGTCTACCGCCTCGGCGACGACGAGTTGATGCTGGTGGTCAACGCCTCCAACATCGAAAAGGACTGGGCCTGGGTCGAGGAGCACCTCCCCGCCGAGGGGGTGACGGCGGAGAACCGCAGCTACCAGACGACCCTGGTCGCCGTCCAGGGCCCCGGGGCCGAGAAGGTCCTCTCGGCGGTCACCGAGCTGGACCTGTCCGGTCTGGCCTTCTACGCCTGGACCCGAGGAACCGTCGCCGGTATCGACGACGTCCTTGTCTCGCGCACCGGCTACACCGGTGAGGACGGCTTCGAAATCTACCTGCCCGACGAGGGCGGCCCGGCTCTCTGGCGCGCGCTGTGGCCCCACAACGTCGAAGCCGGCGGACGGGCGATCGGCCTGGGCGCCCGCGACACCCTGCGTCTCGAGATGAAGTACGCTCTCTACGGCAACGACATCGATAAGACCACCAACCCCCTCGAGGCCGGGCTGAAGTGGACGGTCAAGCTCGACAAGGGCGACTTCATCGGTCGCGAGTCCCTGCTCGAGGTCAAGCGGAACAAGGTTTCCCGGAAACTGATCTGCTTCGAGATGCTCGACCGCGGCATCGCCCGCCACGGCGCCCCTTGTCACGACGACGACGGCGCTGAAATCGGCGCGGTTACCTCGGGGACGATGTCGCCCTCGCTGGGCAAGCCGATCGGTTTGGCCTATCTCAAACGCGGTCACACCAAGAGCGGGCGCGAGTTCCACGTCGAGATACGCGGCAAGCTGCGCCGCGCCGTAGTCGTCAAGCCCCCCTTCTACAAAGAAGGCTCGCGCAAGTGAAACCGCGCCGGCCCATCGATCGAGCGACCATTCCAACATCGACGAACTCGTAGTGTTAATGGGAGCACCGCCTCCCCCAGTAACTGAAAGGAGTCCTAGTGTCCTATCCGGATGACCGTAAATACGCCGATTCCCACGAGTGGGTCCTGGCCGAGGGCGAAACCGCCCTGATCGGTATCTCCGCTTACGCCGCCGGTGAACTCGGCGAGCTGGTCTATATCGAGCTCCCCGAGGTTGGTGAAGAGATCGAGGTCGGCGCCGAGTTCGGCGTCGTCGAATCCGTCAAGGCGGCCAGCGACCTGGTGGCCCCCGTTTCCGGTGAGATCGTCGAGGTCAACGACGCCGCCGTCGACGAACCCAAGACGGTCAACGATGACCCCTACGATGCCGGTTGGCTGGTCCGGGTGCGCCTGAGCGATCCCGGCGAGCTCGACGACCTCCATAACGCCGGCTCGTACGAAGAGATGATCGGCGAGGACTAGGATGCCTGACCAAAGTCGCAACCACCGCCGGATCATCCCGGCGGTCTGCCTGTTAGCACTCGCCTGCGCCGGCTGCGGCGGCGATGACGAGCAGATCAGCGAGCAGGCCGAGCTGACACCGGAAGAGGCCGGGGTGACCACCGAGGACTTCCACTGGGAGACCCCGGGGGAAAAGGTCGGCCTGCCGGCGGGCGCCGTCTCCTCGGTCGAGCTGACCCCGGAGGAGCTCTGGGTCGTCGCCGAGGGCCGACTCTATCGCTCTGCGCGAACCGACCTGGCCTTCAGTCCCGTCGATGACTCCGCCCTGCCCACCGGACTCGAACGGGTCGAGTTCGGCAACGGGGTTCTCTGGGCTCTGGGTCGGGGCGCAGCCTACTCCGCCGATCTGGGCTCCAGTTGGCGAGCCGCCCGGCTGCCCGACCGCGACGACGGCGACTGGACCTGCTTCGGCGCCGACCTTCTCGGCGACGACGCCTACCTGGGCACCGACGGCGGCCTGCTCCACGACTACAGCTTCAACCCCCGGGGCAACGCCGCCTTCCAACTCGGCGAACCCCTGATGGGCAACGAGATCGGCCACCGCCGTATCACCGACGTCTGCGTCGCCGAGGGGATGATCTGGGTGGTATCTCCCGACGAGTACGGCTTCCTGGCCAAGCTGGACGGCGAGATCGGCCGCTGGACCATGGTCCACCCCTACGACCCCTTCAACCGCGTCGAGGTCTCCGGCGAGCGGGTCTGGGTGGGCAGCGCCGGCCTGGGCATCTTCCGCTCCGACGACGGCGGCGGGAGTTTCTACGAGGTCAACCCCGGCGGTGACTGGAAGAACGTCAACGGTATCGCCCTGGGCCTCGGTGCCGCTTGGGCCGCCTCCGACGGTGGAGCCATCTACTACCCCTACGGCGAGGGCCAGTGGGAATTCCACGGCGTCCAGGAGGGCGCCGACTTCGGCGCCATGGCCGACGTGGCCTTCGACGAGGAGGCCAACACCGCCTACTTCGCCACGCCCCAGGGCCTGGCCGTGGGTGTCAAGGAAGGCCCGCCTGCGCCGGACCCCGAGGCCGTCGAGGAAGCCGCGGAGGAGGGAGCCCCCGGCGAAGAAGGCGGAGAGGCCGGAAACCCGGCGGAAGAGGGATAAGCCCCAGTAAAACCAAGGATAGGACAAAGCGCGGGGCAACCCGCGCTTTGTCACAGCCAGAAGAGCCGGCCACCGTCGTGCGTCAATCAAACCGACCCGACTCCCCCCGCTCAACAACCGATAACCGACCGGTACGAAACAGGCTGGTGATAATCCCTCGAAGCAATAGCCTCCCGCCGCTGATGGGGCGCGCCGCGAAGGTGCGACGCCTTGGGACCTTCGCCGAACCAACCACCGGCCGGGGCCGGCCCTCTTTGTTCGCCGGGGAGGCGTTGGCACATTTCTTGCGGAGTTCGGGGTCGGCTCGTCCAAGAG
>WJMB01000247.1 GCA_014728185.1 Candidatus Coatesiibacteriota bacterium | reverse complement strand
TCGGTGATGCGGCGGATGGTGGGGACGTCGAAATAGATCAACACGTTGCGGCAGAACAGGATATCGACGATGCCGGACTGATTGCCGAAGGCCGGCGTCCGCAGCAGGTTCCCCCGCAGGGGCTGGACGAGGCGTCGCACCTCGTCGGAGACATCGAAGACGTCCTCGCCGATCCGGCGGAAGTAGCGCTTGCGGAACTCCTCGGGCACGCCCTCGAGCTCCCGGGTGCGGTAGTGGCCGCGCTGGACGCTCTCCACGGCGCGACGGGAGATGTCGGTGGCGTAGACGGTCAGCTCCCAGCCCGAGCGCGGCCCGAGCACGTCCAACAGCGTCAGCGCCAGGGAGTACGGCTCCTGGCCGTGGGAGCAGCCGGCGCTCCAGACGGTCAGTTTCCGCTGGTCGGCGAAGCGCTTGTTGGAGATCACCGCCGGCAGGACGTACTCGCGCAGCACGTGGAACTGGGGCGCGTTGCGGAAAAAGGACGATTCCTTGACCAGCAGGCTCTCGACCAGGCGATCGAACTCCTCCTCGCCGGTGGGGCCGCCGCGCAGGAAACCGCTGTAGCGGCGCAGTGTATTGAAGCGGCCCTCGACCATCCGCCGGGCGACGCGGTTGGCCAGTTGGTGCAGGCGGCTGCGCTGGTAGGAGAGTCCGGTGCGTCGCTCGATCTGATCCCGCAGCTTGAGCAGCTCATCCCGCTGTTTTTCAAGCAACCGTTGGGCCAGGGATTCCATCTATCCCGCAGTCGTTGCCCGGCTTATCCGGTGGCTTCGCCGCCGTTGTCGTTATCGATGAGGTACTCGTCGGGGATCTTGAAGCTGGCCAGCTCCTCGAGGAGCTGCTCGGAGGTCTTGCCCAGGTCCTCGGCGGCCTGGAGGGACTGGCTGACGCCGACCAGGTTCTGGCGGGTCACCTCGCTGATATCCTCCATCGACTGCACGATGCCCTCGGCGCCCTTGGCCTGTTGCTTGGAGGCCAGGGAGATCTCCTGGATCAGTTGGGCGGAGATGTTGACGTTTTCGGTGATCTCGCCCAGGGCCCGGCCCGCCTTCTCGGCCAGCTCGGCGCCCTCCTCGACCTGTCCGGCGCTGGACTCCATCAGCCGCACGGCGTCGGCGGTTTCGCCCTGGATGCCCTGAATCAGGGTGGCGATGTCCTTGGTGGCCTTGGCCGAGCGTTCGGCCAGGCGGCGGATCTCATCGGCGACCACGGTGAAGCCTCGGCCGGCCTCGCCGGCGCGGGCCGCCTCGATGGCGGCGTTGAGCGCCAGCAGGTTGGTCTGGGTGGCGATGTCGTCGATCACCTCGATGATCTCGCCGATCTCCACGGAGCTTTCACCCAGGGCCTTGATGCGATCGGCGGTGCCCTGGACCGTCTCGCGGATCTGCAGCACGGCCTTGACCGCCTCGGTGACCTCCTTCTCGCCCTCGACGGCGATCTCGGAGGCGCGGGTGGCGGCCTCGGAGGTGGCCGAGGCGTTGTCGGAGACCTGGGAGATGGAGATGCTCATCTCCTCGACGGCGGAGGTGACGTTGGCGATCTGCTCGGCCTGGATCTCCGAGGAGCGGCTCATCTGCTCCGTGGTGGCGATGATCTCGCTGGAGGCCGAGACAACGCGGCTGGAGGTCTGGTTGACCCGTCCGATGAGCCGGCTGAGCTGGTCGATCATCAGGTTGAAGGAGTCGCCCAGGGAGCCGACGACGTCGGCGGTCACCTCGGCTCGCCCGGTCAGGTCGCCCTCGGCGGCGTCCGAGGTGACGGTGAGCAACTGCATCATCGACATGTTCAGAGAGTCGCGCTCGGCCTCGGTCTGGATCAGGGCCAGGATGCGGTCGAGCATGGTGTTGAGCGAGTCGCCCAGGGTCTGCAGCTCGTCGCCGGAGCTGATCTCGACGCGCTGCTCGTAGTCGCCCTCGGCGATGCGGGCGGTCAGCTCGGAGAGGCGGCGGATCGGCCGGGTCAGGCCGGTGCCCAGCAGAATGCCGGCGCCGACGCCCAGGATGATGGTCACCGCCGCGATGAGCAGACCCGTGCTGCGACTCTGCACCGCCGGAGCCAGGACCTCGTCGGTCTCGATCTCGGCGATCAGACCGTAGGTCAACTGGGCGTCCTGGAGCTTCTCCCACTCAGGCAGGCCGCGCAGATCGGGGCCGATGGGAATCTGGTAGAAGACGCCGACGACCTCCTCGCCGCGGTAGTTGGTATAGACGGCGCGTCCCGGACTATCCACGCTGATCTGCTGCTCGGCCAGCTCCCGGGTGGCCAGGGTGTTGACGGTCTGCTCCAGGATGGTCGATTCCTCGCCGAAGCGGGAGTCCGAGCGCATCAGGTTGTCCGGACCGACGAAGTAGGTCTCACCGGTCTCGCCCAGCATCTCGCTCTTGATCAGCAACTGGTTGATGACCGTTGGATCGATCTGCACGGCGACGGCGCCGATGACGGCTCCGGTGACCAAGCTCTTGACCGGAGCGGCGATGAACATGGCCGGCCGACCCGTCGGCTGGTAGACCTCGTAGTCGACGACGTTGGTCTGGCCGGTCAGCGCGGTGCGCACGCAGACGCCCAGGTTGGTGTCCTTGAACACGCCGCCCTTGAGATTGGTGCCCATCTCGCCGCCGTTCGCCACCGAATAGATGACGTCGCCGTTGCTGGCGACGACATAGACATCGCGGTAGCTGTAGCGGGTCTTGAACTCCTTGAGGAAGGGCGTATAGGGATCGAGGGCGGTCTGGAAGACCGGATCGTCCACGTTGCGCCCGGTGGCGATGAAGACGGGCTCGACCAGGCTGAGCAGGTCGATGACGTTGGCCTCGCGACTGATCACGGCGACGTCGGAGAAGCGGTCGTTGAAGTAGGTCGCGACGGCGTCGCCT
>WJMB01000246.1 GCA_014728185.1 Candidatus Coatesiibacteriota bacterium | reverse complement strand
GTTGGCACGTTTCTTGCAGCAGGGCGGGGCGGCCTCCTGGACAGCCCGGCATCGGCCTCCGCAAGAAACGTGCCAACGCCGGGCCGGGCGGGGAGTATCCGCTGAGTCCGCTTTGCCGAGCTCGGCTCTGCCGCGCGGAAACGTGCGGTGCTAACCAGGGGTTGTTAATAGATAGGTGTCAACGCCTGGAATTGGAAAGAGCCGCATATGCCACCATACGCCAGGCAGCGCTTAGTTTATCCTGCCGCAGTTGCTCTTCTCCAGGCTGCCTGGTGGGATCGCTGGTCTGCCCCCCTTGATGCCCGCTCTGCTGATTGGGCTTGATAGATCGAGGCTCGGAAAGGAGTAAAAACCGAACGGGATATCATGATCAGCCTCGCCCCTCATGCAAAATCACTCACTATTCAGGTGAGCTTTCAGAGGGGTCAAGGCCGCTAACAATAGGGGGGAGCCGTTGAAAAAACCTGTCATATATCTTAACGATGCCCCCGGTTGGTGCTGGTGGGGGCATCGCATATTCAGTGGCCCCTAGCTCCGCCTGGTCGTTTCCTGCTCCCGGCGGGAGCCGTTGCCGCCGTCGCCGTTTCCACCAACACCATCGCTCCCGGCGGGTTCATCCACCCGCTGGAAATTCTCCCACTCGAGGCCGGCGGCGAAGCGGGCGGCTTCGCTGTCGGGAACCTCGTCGGGCTCGACGGGCAGGCGGATGTCGGTGCCCGGAACGAAGGGCTTGAGCCGGGTGGGCCACAGCGTCATGTAGTCGCCCTCGCGCATGGCCTTTTCGCTGATTTCGCGCCAGCGGGCCGAGTATTCGTCGAGCTGCTTGCGAATGTCCTCGCGCTCGACGATGGTCTCGGCGCCGGGGTGGGTGGGCCGGGCGCCGCTGTCGGCGACGTGGCGCCGCAGCCTCTCGGGGCGGTCGATGATCATGCAGGGGCGCAGCAGGTTGCCGTCGTAGGGTATCTCGCCGCGGACGGCCCGCATGAAGTCGGACTCGAGGGCCTCGGTGAGGCTGCTCTCGTAGGCGTTGTCGACGGCGAAGTGGGCGAAGACGCAGGGCTCGATGTCGCCGTTGTTGTTGACGTGGACGTACTGGCTGCCGCCGGCCAGGCATCCGTGGGCCACGAAACCGTCGTTCCAGAAGTCGGCCAGCAGGATCGGATGGGTGTTGCGCAGGCGGTAGACCCGCTTGCGCAGCTCGTCGCGGTGCTCGGGGCGGAGCATCAGCGAGAGGTCTGGTTCGGCGCCGATGGGAATGTAGTGGAAGTACCAGCCGAACATGCAGCCCTTGTCGACCATCAGCTCGACGAACTCATCGCGGCTGGCGTAGTCCCAGTTCTTCTCGGTGGCGGTCAGCGAGAAGCCGAAAAGCACGCCCTTGTCGCGCAGCAGTTCCATTTTGGAGAGTATCTTGTCGTAGGCGCCGGAGCGGCGGGCATCGGTGGTCTCGCGGTCGCCCTCGATGGAGATCATCGGAGCGCCGTTGCCCAGCTCGGCCAGCCGTTCGGCGTCTTCCTCGCTGATCAGGGTGCCGTTGGTGTAGATGATGAAGAAGCATTTGTCGTACTTCTCCAGCAGTTCGTAGATTACATCCTTGCGCAGGAAGGGTTCGCCGCCGGAGAGGACGAAGAGGGTCACCCCCATCTGGTTGTGGGCCTCGTCGATGAGGCGGTCGATAACCGCGAAGTCGAGGTCGTCGGCCTTCCGGGAGTATTTGGCGGCCCAGCAGCCGTAGCAGTTGAGGTTGCAGCGGGCGGTGATGGAGAGGACCATCAGCTTCAGGGGATAGAAACCGTGCTCCTTCTCCCACTGGCGCTTGCGGGCCTCGAAGACGATGGGGGAGAGGATGAAGTTTTCGATCAGGCCCCGGGAACGGGGCATCTCGGCCAGTTGCGTCACCGAGCGCGTCATGAAGTCCAGATAGACGTGCTCGTTCTTGAACAGCCAGCGCATGTCCCGGGCCTTCTCACGGTCGACGTCGGTGACGGCGGCCTTCTCGAAGAGCTCGGTCAGGCGCAGGAAGACGCCCTTGGGGTCTTTGACCAGCCTCCTGGAGAGGGAGCGGGCCAGCATGTGGGCGCTAGTGCTCTTCAGGGTCTCCCATAACGGACTCATTTGAGGTACCTCCTCACGGGATAGCGAAATCGGGTATACGAAACCGCCCTACCCACAGCGGCAAAAAACCACTGGGGAAGGGATCCGGCGTGAGCAGCGTTTCTCTTGGGGGGGAGACCCGGGTTATAGGAAGGCGTATGAGAATACTGGGTCGCGCCCGCTCGAGGTACGGCTGTCTCCGCCTGGGCGCGGCTCGGTGGGCGGTATGTCGATTCCTCGTCGGTAGAGGTCAACGGGGATAGATCACATCGCAGCGGACCCTCCACCGCGAATCGACACCGGGCTTGCAATACCAAAGCCGAACAAAAGCCCGGCACCGAAGCCGCCAATGACTATTATTACTTTAGCATTCCCGATCATTGGACGTCAAATGATTTTGTGGATAACTTGTGGAGAACAGTGTATCAATAACGCTGTCTCTTGATCGATAACGGCCCGGATTGGCGTTTGGCTGCGAAAGCGCCGCTAGTTTCGGCGAAAACCGTACTGGATGGAAAGGCGCCTTGGGCGCACCGCAGATTCATCGGCGCTCGGGGTTCAGCAGGTGACTTAGGCGGTCAAAAAGACAGCATCCAAAGCGACGATTTGTGGATAACCCGGCGGTGGATTCTCCAACTCCACCCATATCAGTTGGATAACGGGATTATCCAGCAGTATTCTCAATCAAAACCGAAGCTGATTCGATCAGGTGCCGTTTTGATTGAAGACCTTCCATCGGGACATGGGGTGTGCTGTTGACAGCGCGCGCGAATGCCCATAAAATGCACAAGAAGTTTAATAGTTATCGGTACCACCCTTGTTCGAACCGATGTTCGATAACGTTGTTCGCAACTGTTTCTCGACAAAACGTTTGGCACCATGGAACTTGTTCGGACCAAATCAGGGCGGAGAAAGAGTGGTTCGCCGAGCGGGCAGTCGCCGTCCGGGCGAGTCGAGCTTTGATTCCTATGTCACCATGCGCGCCCGTATTGTTTGTTTTTGATAAACTTATGAGCCGAGTGACAATAGGACGAGCAATACATGCGTGCTGCAAGAATAGTAGATTGTCCGCAAAGCATGTCCCTTGTTGCCGCCACATTATGACAGCTGTGAAGTGACAGGTACTTCTGAGACTTACCGCCTATTATCAGCCGAGTATATCAGCCGATTACAATAATAACCTGGTCCGAACAGGGTATACGATCCCTAAGATCATAACTCACCAATACCCGCCGGCTGCAAGACTTGACCACCAAGCCGCTATCCCCCGGCGAATCGCCGCGCACCGGGCAAGGCCCGATGAGTGAAACACGCACCCCGCTGACGCTGCTCAAGCTGACCGACGGCCGCCTGGTCCCCTACGACAAGGAGCGGGTGGCCGCCGGCATCCTGGCCGCCTCCCAGGCGGTGGGCCACGCCGACCCGCTCTGGCCCACCGAGGTCGCCGAGGCGGTCAGCGTCTACCTGCGCCACCGAACCAAGTCGGGCATCCTCACCGAGAAGGAGCTCGAGGACGCCATCGTCAAGACCCTGCTGCGCACCGGCCACATCGAGATGGCCAAGGCCTACGTCCTCTACCGCAGCCAGCGCCGTTTGGAGAAGGACCAGCGCCGGGTCAACGTCCAGGCCAAGGGCGGCGAGCGCCAGATCACCGTGACCACGGGACCGGCCGACGGCAAGGGCGCGCTGCTGCAGTTGGAGATCCCCGAGGTCGGTCCCGGCGACAACCGTAACGGCGCCGACCTGCTGCTGCGCGATCCCTCCGGCGAACTCATCGAGTGGAACCGGGCCGGCCACCTCAAGACCCTGACCAACTCGACGGGGCTGGCCCCCTCCATCGCCGAGCACGTCGTCGACGAGATAGCCGAGGCCCTCATCGAGGCCGAGCTGATTCCGGCCCCCGTGGAGCTGCTGCTCTACCTGCAGGCGGTCAAGCTCATCGAGCTCGATGCCGGGGATCGCGAGCTGATGGAGCTGGCGGCCCTGCCGATTCAACTGCTCGGAGCCCTGCTGGTACGCGGCGCCGGCGGACGATCCGGGCCGCGCGGCGCCGAGGAGCGGACCGGTCAGGCGCTGATGGGCTATTACGTGATGACGAACCGCTACCCGCGCGTGATCACCCACGCCCACTACAGCGGCGAGCTACAGGTCCACCGTCCCTGGAGTCTGAACCGCTTCAGCCTGCTGCGGACCGGCGACGCCGTCGAGGCCGAGGCCCTGCGCGACGCCGTCGACAGCCTGGTCGACGAGAGCCGCGGCCTGGTCTTCCGCGACGGCCTGCCCCGGGCGCTCTTCATCCCCGCCGGCGAGGATCCGCGGCGCTTCTCCACGGACGTGGCCGAGCTTCCCCTCTGGATCGAGCTGCGACGGCGCGTCGACCCTCCCGACCTCGTCGGCTCGCGGGTCTCGGTCAACCTCCAACGCATCGCCGTCTCCGGCGAGTTCAAGGCCCCGCAGTTGGCCGTCGAGGCCGTCAAGCACGCCGTCAAGGTCGCCCGCGTCAAGCGCAAGTTCCTGCGCCGTTTGGCCAACCGCCACTCCGGCGGTCTGCTGCAAACCCTGGTCGAGCGCCTGGGCCGCCGGCTCGTCAACGACTGCGCCGGCAACCTCGAGGTCGAGCTCCACGGCCTGGAGACAGCCGTGTTCCGCCTCAGCGGTAGCTGGCCCCAGCGCGACCCAGCGGCCGCCGAGCTCCAGCGGACCATCGCCGCCAAGATCGTCGGCGGAGCCGAGCGCCTGGCCCGGGAGCGCAACATCGAGCTGCGCCTCAGCGCCGTCGCCGAGCCCCGGCGCGACGCCTTCTTCGCCCTGCTGGACCGCGCCGTGCTGGGCCTGGAGCCTGTCAAAGAAGCGCCGCCCTTCACCCTCGACGGCGTCCCCGGCGAGTTCAGCGGACCCTGGGCTCCGGCCTACACCGAGGCGATCGACGTCGAGCTGCGCCGCAGCGCCGATTCAACCGACCGAGGCCGGGCCGTCGAGGCGGCTCGCGCCGCCGGCGCCGCCCGCCTGGTCATCGAACCCCCGACCCGGGAGCGTGGATAAGTGTACCTGCTGACCGTCGAAGCCGACTTCGCCGCCGCCCACGCCCTGCGCAACTACGGCGGAGCCTGCGAGAAGCTCCACGGCCACAACTGGCTGGTCGAGGTCACCGTCGCCGCCGACGGGCTCGACGAGCGCGGCCTGGCCCTGGACTTCACCGTACTCAAGGCCAAACTTCGCGGCCTGCTCGAGCGCTACGACCACAACCTGCTCAACGAGGTCCCGCCCTTCGACGAGCTCAACCCGACCAGCGAGAACCTGGCCCGGGTGCTGGCCGGCGAGCTGGCCGAGGCCCTGGCCGACGAGAACCCGCCGGTGCGCGTCTTCGAGGTGCGGGTCCACGAATCGCCGCGCTCCCGCGCCGCCTGGCGCCCCGACGGCTAGAGCCGCCCGGGACGGAGTTGGTTATAGCTGTCAAGCGGCGGATTGAGCAGTCCCAAGCCGCCGGAAGAGATGCCGTATCGGTGACGGCCGCTCCGACACATCTGCAGCATAACCGTGCGCGCCTGACTCATCGGCTTCCCTGCTCCTCGAGATGAACACGTTGATTCATTTGCACAGTCCGTCGCGGTACATGAACCCCATCCCGATTCGCTAAAAAACCTCGCAGCCAGACGACCGGGAGAAGACCGACGTGAAGCAGCCCAAGACCCTCCTGATGCTCTCCGGCGGCCTGGACTCCTTCGGCGCCGCGGCGGACCTCTACGCGCGCGGCGACCTGGCCGCCGCCCTCTGGGTCGACTACGGCCAGAAGGCCGCCCCGGGCGAGTTGATCGCCGC
>WJMB01000031.1 GCA_014728185.1 Candidatus Coatesiibacteriota bacterium | reverse complement strand
GACGACACCTTCACCATAAGCAACACGCGGATGCACGAGTTCGCCGAGGGTTACCGCAAGCGGGGCCTGAAGATCAAGTGGTCGACCAACGCCCGGGCCGATGTCGACTACGAGGTTCTCAAGGACCTCAAGAACGCGGGGCTGCGGATGCTCTGCGTGGGCTTCGAGTCGGGCTCGCAGCAGATGCTCGACGCGATGCGCAAGGGGATCACCGTCGAGCGGATGCGGCAGTTCGCCCAGGACTGCAAGCGCGCCGGCGTGCTCTTCAACGCCGCCTTCATCATCGGCACCCCCGGCGAGACCGTCGAGACCATCGAGGAGAGCTACCGCTTCGCCAAGCAGTTGCCGCTCTACACCGTCCAGTGGCTGCCGCTGTCCCTCTACCCGGGCACGGCGGCCTTCAAGCAGCTCATCGGCGAGGGCCGGATCACCTCGGCGGACATGCACGAGCTGACCAGCGCCGAGGCCGGGGACATGGTCTCCAACGCCGCCGGCGGCAACCTGACCCCCCAGGAGATCGACTACTACTGCGACAAGGGCTTCCGGATGATCTACCTGAGCCCCAAGTTCCTGCTGGGCAAGTTCTTCCGCGCCCTGGTGCACTGGGACGAGTGGTCGCTGATCTTCCCGGTGGGCTGGAAGCACCTGCGCTACTTCTTCCGCAACCGCTTCACGCCGGAGGGCCGCAAGGAGCGGCGCCGGAACAAAGAGAAGGTCCAGGCGATGGAGCGGCTGGCCGCCGAACGCAAGGCCGCCCTGGCCGAGGAGCGGGCCGAAGAGGGGGCCGGGGAACACGCCGATGAAGGCGGAGGCGCTCACTGAGTCGGCCGCAGCGCGATTAGTCGAAGGGACGGGCTTCGGCCCGTCCCTTTCAGCACCTTGCCATCCTTACGATGATGGCTTATTATCGCTGTGATTCGCATCCTGCTGTTTGATTGGTATTGTCATGATCAACACGGGGGAAGGGTTATGAAGCGGTTCGTACTCGTTTTACTCACCCTGGCGGTCGCCGTCGGGGCTTCCTGGCAGCTCGAGACCGTCGAGGACCTCAGCCAGGAGTATTCGGGTTACTGTTCGCTGGTGCTGGACTCCAGCGGTTACCCCCGTATCGCCTACAAGGGTAATTCGCACGACATCCGCTACGCCGCCTGGGACGGCGCCGCCTGGCAGATTGAAACCATCGAGGACCTCAGCTCGGAGTATTCCGGCTACTGCTCGCTGGCGCTGGACTCCAGCGGTTACCCCCGCCTCGCCTACAAGGGTGATGTTTACGACATCCGCTACGCGGCCTGGGACGGCGCCACCTGGCAGCTCGAGACCGTCGAAGAAACCAATGATCCCTTTTCCGGTCATTGCTCGCTGGCGCTGGACGCCAGCGGTTACCCCCACCTCGCCTACCAGGGTAATGGTTACGACATCCGCTACGGCTGGTGGAACGATCCACCGGCTGCCTTCAGCCTGCTCAGCCCCGCCGACGGCGCCGCCGTCGACGACTACCCTTTGTGCGACTGGGAGGATTCCCCCGATCCCGAGGGCGGGGACGTCAGCTACGATCTCTGGTACTCGACGGAGGACGACTTCGATCCCCGCGAGGAGCTCACCGGCTTGACCGACTCCGAGTACCAGTTCAGCGACGCCGAGCTGGACCGGGACACGACCTACTTCTGGAAGGTCCGGGCCACCGACGGCTACGACGAAACCTGGTCGACGGAGACCTGGAGTTTCTACGTGCCGGATGACGTGACTGTCGACGGACTCGAGCTGTCCGCTTCGCCCGTCGGCGACGGCGTTCTCGTCTGCTGGACCTGTAGCGGCGAGACTCCCGCCGCCGTCCGCGTCCTGCGCGGGGAGGAGAATCCCGTCGCAGTCTCGGGCAGTCTGCCGGCTACGACCGTCCGCTGGCTGGATCGGGGCGTAGAGCCCGGCGGTAGCTACGTCTATTGGCTTGAGGCAACGGATAGCACAGGCCATACTAAAGTATTCGGCCCGACGGAGTCCGTGGTCGTGTCCGAGCTTGAGCGAGTGTTGACGCTGGACGCCCCCTGGCCAAGTCCGGCGACTGATGCCGTGATGCTGGCCTGCGAGCTGCCCTCGGGCGCGGGTGACGCGAGGATCACCATCTACGACCTGTCCGGGCGGGTAGTCGAGAGTTTTGGCATTGCTCCTGAAGCGGGTCGACAGACGATCAGCCTGGACACCGCCACCTACCAACCCGGTGTCTACCTGGCGTGTTTGGCGACGGATGCGGCAAGTGAGACGAGACGGTTTGTTATCGGGCGGTAGCGTTCGCTTTGCACGGTTATATAATAGAGGGCGGAGTCAAATGACTCCGCCCGTCATGCATCAACGCGGTAGGGTCGTTAGGCTGGTCCCAAAACCCCGACCGCCCGGAGCGCGAATGGTCGTTGACAGTCAATCCGCGGCTGTCCCAACGGACCGCTCGGATAGACGGTCGAGTCCATCCTCCACATCGACAAACCTCATGTCGTGCTATAATCGGCTGCGCATACAACCTGGGAAGGATTCTCTTTGAAACGACGCCTGTTCATCATCGTTCTCGATTCGGTCGGTGTCGGCGGCGCCCCCGACGCCGCCTACTTCGGTGACGTCGGCGCCGCCACGCTGCAGAACACCGCCGCCGCCGTCGGCGGGCTGGCCCTGCCCAACCTGGACCGCCTGGGCCTGCGCCGCGTCGTCGACTACACGAGCCCTCTGGCGGCCCCCGATGGTGTCCTTGGGTCCTGGGGCGTGATGACCGAGGTTTCGGCGGACAAGGACTCCACCACCGGCCACTGGGAGCTGGCGGGCCTGGTCAGCTCCGAGCCCTTCCCCACCTTCCCCGAGGGCTTCCCCCCCGAGATAATGGAAGAGTTCAGCCGTCGCACCGGTTACGGCTGGCTCTGGAACCGCCCGGCCTCGGGGACGGAGATCATCGAGCGCTACGGCGTGGAGCACCTGGAGACCGGCAGGCTGATCGTCTACACCTCGGCGGATTCGGTCTTCCAGATCGCCGCTCACGAGGAGCTGGTGCCCCCGGAGGAGCTGCTCCGCGTCTGCCGGATCACCCGGGAGCTCCTCGACCCGCTGCGGGTCAGCCGGGTCATCGCCCGACCCTTCGTCGGCACTCCCGAGAGCGGCTGGACCCGCACCGGCAACCGTCGCGACTTCAGCCTGGAGCCCCACGGGCCGACGGTCCTCGACGCCCTGCAAGCCGCCGGGGTGCGCACCGTCGGCGTGGGCAAGATCGGCGACCTCTTCGCCGGGCGCGGCCTCGACGAGGACCACCACACCGTCTCCAACGCCGCCGGGATGGAGAGGACCGCCGAGCTGGCCGAAAGTGTCGGCGGCCCCGCCCTGATCTTCACCAACCTGGTCGACTTCGACACCCGCTTCGGCCACCGGCGCAATCCCGACGGCTACGCCGAGGCCCTGGTCGAATTCGACGTCTGGCTGGGTCCCTTCCTCGATTCTCTGGCGGAGAACGACCTGCTGATTCTCACCGCCGACCACGGCTGCGACCCGACCCACAAGGGCACCGACCACACCCGGGAGCGGGTGCCCTTGCTGGTCCACCGCCCGGGCTCAACGGGCGTCGACCTGGGAGAGCGCGGTTGCTTCTGCGATGTCGGGGCCTCCGCCGCCGAGTGGTTCGGCCGGAGCTGGCCCCGGGGCCGCAGCTTCATCACCGAGCTGCCCTGAGTCGGCCTTATCATACAACGCGCAGTCTCGATAGACGGCGGCTGATTGAGAGGGCCGCTGGTCTGCGTCCGGTACTGACGGAATATGGGGGTTTCACCCAAACCGAGCAGGCCGAGGCAAGTTTGCCGAAGAACAGTGAAGATGACAACCAGCCGCTTCTCAACCGATTACGAGCGGCAGTCCGGCGGTCGATCTAACGGACAACCATCGAACGATCACTAAACGACCCTCCAGCCTCTCTAGGGAGCATGACTAGAATCCCCAGCCCGTTGATTGCGCTGGCCGCCTTGACTGTCCCGGCCGCCCTCGCCGCGCCGACGGTCGAACACGACCACTCCGCCGTCCACGACGACGCCTGGTGGTCGGCGGCCGTCGAGCAACGCCAACAGCACTTCGTCGAGGTCGACTGGCGGGCCGCCCTGGACACCGGGGATGAATCCGCCGGGCTGATCCGTCGCGACCGCCTGCCGGGTCTGGTCGGCGTCTACCTGGTGGGCACCCGGGCCGAATGGGAGTCCAAGCTCACCGAGCTCGAAGCCAGGCTGGCCGAGGGCCGCATCAACTGTGTCGTCGTCGACGCCAAGCAGGCCCCCGGCGAGATCTGCTTCCCCCTGCCCATCCCCGAGGAACCGCGACCTGAACTGGGCCTCTACGTCCCGCCGAGGGGCTGGGACACCGCCGAGGGCGAGTTGTGGAGCCCGGAGCGCCTGGCCTGGGAGATCGGCGCCGTACACGGTTACATCCAGGACTTCCCCGGCCTCGTCGAGCGCCTCCAGAGCGCCGGGGCCTACGTCATCGCCCGCGTCGTCGTCCACTACGACGGCTTCCTGGCCCGCTACGACCCCCAGGGCGAGGCCCGCGACTACTTCGCCGTCAAGGACTCGGCCACCAGCCGGGCCTGGATCGGCCACGCAGACTCGGTCTGGTGCGACCCCTTCGCCGAGGAGGCCTGGGACTACCACCTCGCCGTGGCCCTCTATTGCGCCGAAAGCGGCGTCGACGAGATCCAGTTCGACTACATCCGCTTCCCCACCGAGGGCGACGTCCTCAACGCCTACCTGCCCCACGCCGGCGGCCGCGGCCGCGAATGGGCCGTCAACGCCTTCCTCGAACGGGCCGCCCTAGTCCTCGGTCCCAGCGGAGTCGCCCTCTCCGCCGACGTCTTCGGCTTCAGCGCCTTCTACGAGAAGTACAACCCCGAGGGCCAGGACGTCGAGGCCATGGCCCAATACCTCGACGCCCTCTCGCCGATGAACTACCCCAGTCACTTCGGTAGCGGTTTCTACCAGGGACCGGGGAAGACCTGGCGCCTGCTGAAGGACTGCGCCGCCATTCTCAAGGGCCGTCTCGAGGACGTTCGACCCGCCGCTCCACCAGTCATCGACCCCCGCCGGTCGGCCGCCCAGGCCCTGTCGGCCCTGGCCCATCCCGGCGTCCACTGGCGCGAGGAAGCCCCGCCGGCCTTCCCCGGAACCCGGTCCGCCTGCGCCAACCGCCCCTTCCTCCAGGCCTTCGACCTGCTGGCGCCCAGTAACTTCACCGGCTACATCCGCGATCAGGTCCGCGGCGCCCTGGCCGGCGGGGCCGACGGCGTGCTCTTTTGGCACGCCAACTCGAGCTACGGCCCGTTGTGGCCCGCCCTGGCTCCCCACTGGCGCCCTCTGCCCCCACCGCTCAATCCGAACCCGAAAGCCCCGCCGCCGACACCGGTCCCGCCGGAGGTCCGGGGAGGTTGAGCCCGCCGTCGCCATCCCTCCATTCCGCTCAAATCGTAGACGGAGTAATTGAGGGGCCGACCTTTAGGTCGGCCCGTTATTGTTTTACGCGGTCGGGTCGAGGGACTGGTCCCATAATCCCAACCCTACAGAACAAGGAAAGGTCAAGGTCGAGGTTGAACGGTTGTCGCAGGTTATCGACGGTTGATGTCAACGGGATTACGTAGGGCGGACCCTCCGCGGTCCGCCGCATAAACAAATGGCGATGAAAGGCCATGCAGGGGCCGACCTT
>WJMB01000245.1 GCA_014728185.1 Candidatus Coatesiibacteriota bacterium | reverse complement strand
GGCTTTTGCGATACTACTCGACAACCGCCCATCGACTACTGATAGAACAGGCGCGCGTCGTCCGCGTTCAACGACCTTCGAGCCATGTGACGGACTCGTCACTCTCCATTGCAACCCAGGGGCTTATGAATAGCAAGACCGTCTGCAGTTCCCAGGATGCTGTGAGGATCAGCAGGCTTGCTCTATCGGCCTGGGGCGGACGGCAATGGATTCGTCGGGATCGATGCCTGCGCTGAACTACGCCAGCCCTCGCTGAATCTTGTTGACCATCGTTAACAACAGGGTTGACAACAGGAAGGACCAGATGGAGCTCGATCTGACCAGGCTGGGCGCCGCCGACGAGCTGCGCGTCCGCGTCGAGGAGCTCTCGGGCCAGCGCCTGGCCGAGTGCTATCAGTGCGGTTGCTGCACCGCCGGCTGTCCGACGGCCTTCACCATGGAGCTGGGACCCCAGCGGGTCATCCGCCGTTTGCAGCTAGGCGCCGGTGAGGAACTGCTCGAGCTCAACACACCCTGGGTCTGCGCCAGTTGCGAAACCTGCTACACCCGCTGTCCCAAGGGGGTCTCGGTGGCCGACGTGATGGACGCCCTGCGCCAGTGCGCCCGGATGAGCGGCATCAGCCCGCCCGAGTCGGCCCCCCGGGTCTTCAACGACCGCTTCCTGGGCACGATGCGCCGCCACGGCCGCGTCTTCGAGCTCGAGGTCGGCCTGTTCTACAACATCTCCTCGGGCGACTTCTTCAACCACATCACCCGGCTGCCCTCCCTGGTCTTCAACGGCAAGATGAAGCCCTTCCCGGACCGTGCCTCCCGCTCGGCCCGCAAGAAGATACGCCGGATCATGGAGCGCGTGGCCCGACTCGAACGCGGCGAAGATGTCGCCGTCGAGAACGCGAAGGGGGCCGGGGAATGAAGATCGGCTACTATCCGGGCTGCACCAGCCAGGGCACCAGCCGCGAGTTCGAGAAGAGCAGCCGCCTCGTGCTGGATATCCTCGGCGTCGAACTCGTCGAGGTCCCGGAGTGGATTTGCTGCGGTGCCTCGCCGGGCCACCAACACTCCAAGCTGCTCTCGGCCTCGCTCAACGTCTACAATCTCGCCCGGGCCTCCGAGCTGGGCCTGCCGGTGATGACCACCTGCGCGATGTGCTACCACCGGTTGGCCTACGTCAACGACCTGCGCCACAGCGAGCCCGAACTCTACGCCCAGGCCGAACGGGCCGCCGAGGTCACCTACGACGGCGGCGCCCGGGTGATGCACCTGCTGGAGCTGCTGGCCGAGCTGGGGCCGGAAAAGCTGCGCGAACCCCTGCAAAAGCCCCTCGACGGACTCAAGGCGGCCTGCTACTACGGCTGCCTGCTGACCCGTCCCCCGCGCTTCGCCACAGCCGGCGGCGACGCCGAAGAGCCCCGAGCCATGGACGAGGTTCTCGCCGCCGTGGGCGCCGAGCCCGTCGAGTGGACCCACCGCACCGAGTGCTGCGGGGCCTCCTTCACCTTCAGCCGCGAGGACGTCGTCGAGCGCCTCTCGGGCAAGGTCCTCGAGGCCGCCCGATACGCCGGCGCCGATTGCGTCGTGGTGAGTTGCCCGATGTGCCAGCTCAACCTGGACATCCACCAGCGCGGCGCCAGCCGGGCCCTCGAGCTCGAGAAACGGCTGAAGATGCCCGTGGTCTTTCTCACCGAGCTGCTTGGCCTGGCTTATGGTATCAAATCCAAAGAGCTGGAGCTCAACCGCCACTTCACCTCGACCCGGGAGTTGGTCAAGCGCCTGGGCTGAGAGCGCGGAGCGCTGTCGTGTGAACCAATCATCGACCACCGCACCGCTGCGCGATCGATACTGGTTGATACGGGTCGGGGTCGGTGATGCTCTCCGTGGCTGTCGAGGAGACAGGGGTCGCGCACACTCAACCGCCTTCGTTCAACCCGACCGCGAGCGACTACAGCAGTCATCCAGCCACGATTGACAGATACCACCCTTTCCCGAGGTGCCCGATGAGCAAGCTGTTCCGACTCGTCACGATAACGGCGCTGCTGGCCGTCGGCGCGGCCCTCGCCGGCGAGTGCGTCTCCGATCCCGAGATCGACTACAGCGGCCGCGACTTCGTCGGCTCGGACCGCCCGCCCCGCCTGGCCGATCGCCTCGTCGAGCCCGTCTACCCCGTCGACGCCCCCGAGGACTGGCGCGGCTCCTGCGTTCTTTTGGTGACCATCGACGAGCGCGGGTTGGTTATCGAGGTCGAGGTCCTGGAGAGCTCGGGGCTCGAGGCGGCCGACGCCGCAGCCATAGCCGCCGTCGAGGCCAGTGACTGGCTGCCCGCCGTCGAGGAAGGCGAGCGCGTCGTCGGCGAGGTCGAGCGGGAGGTCCGCTTCCACCCGGCGATGCGCGACGACTGAGCCCGTGACCACCTTATCCGCCGGTTACAACCGCCACGTCCCCTAAACAATCGACAGGTCCATCTTCAGCATATATAGAGGGAGACCGCTCCAGATCCCCCTGCAGATCATCCGCCCTTATCCATCCGGTGATAGCCGGAATCCCGACAGAAGGATGCAAGGGGGTTTGCAATGCAAAGGCTCGACAAACGCTTGACGCTCCCGCTGGTCCTGCTCCTCGCCCTGCCGACACTCAGCGCCGGCGACGACGAGATCGGCCGAGCGGCGGTGCCCCTGCCCGGGGTGACCACCTCGGCCAGCCTGGCCAAGGAGCCCCAACCCGTGGGCGCCCTGCCCGCGCCGGGCTACCCGGAGACCGCCGAGGACGAGGGCTGGGAAGGTTCCTGCAAGGTCCGGCTGCGCATCTCGGCCGAGGGCGAGATCCTCAACGCCGAGATCGCCGTCAGCTCAGGACGCGAGGACGCCGACCAGGCGGCCCTGGACGCCGCCACCTCCGTGGCCTGGCGCCCCGGCACCGATCAGGCCGGCAAGCCGCTGACCCAGGACGTCACCATGACCTTCACCTTCGAGCTCAGTGGCGACGAGGGCGATTGATCCACCCGGTGAGCGCGATCAACAGCAAGCGCCGAGACTTCCACCGCCGTTACCGGTGCGTCGAGGGAGGGGACCTCTTTTTATCATCGGCGCAGTGATCGTCTCCGGCGGAAGCCGCCGGACAACGCCCGTCCAGCCGAAAAGACATCACCCTTCAAGCCGAGAGCCTCAATGAGTGAAGAACCCCGGCCCGTCTACACCCGCAACCAGCTCGCCGTCCAGCGCACCCTGCTGGCCGTTCAACGCAACCTGCTGGCCGTCGAGCGCACCTTCCTGGCCTACCTGCGCACGGCCCTGGCCTTCAGCGGTGTCGGACTGACCCTGGTCGAGGTTTTCAGCGATGAGAAGCTGCTGCTGGTCATCGGCTGGATCTTTATCCCCCTGGGCCTATTGCTGGTCTTCTGGGGCGGCTGGCGCTCCCTCAAGGCCCGGCGGCTGAGCAAGGGCCTTTGCGAGGAGCGACCCCGCCGCGCCCGGCGGATGCTGGGCATCCAATATCCACCGTCCGAGCAGGCCGCGGCCGACCAGTCGACCGTCGACGAACCCTCCACCAGCGAAAGCAAGGAAGCACCCCATGGCTAAACGCATCGGCGTCTTCGTCTGCCACTGCGGCAAGAACATCGGCGACACCGTGGACTGCGCCGCCGTGGCCGAGGCCCTGCGCAAGGTACCCGGCGTGGTCCACTCCATCGACTACCGCTTCGTCTGCTCGGCCCCGGGCCAGCAGCTCATCGCCGAGGCCGTCGCCGAGCACGACCTCGACGGCGTGGTCGTCGGCGCCTGCAGCCCGCACATGCACGAGCGCACCTTCCGCTCAACCGTAGAGGACGCCGGACTAAACCCCTACATGCTCGAGGTGGCCAACATCCGCGAGCATTGCTCCTGGGTGCACCACGATCGCGACCTGGCCACGCTCAAGGCCGTCGAGCTGGTGCGGATGATGGTCGAGAAGACCCTGCGCAACCGGCCCCTCGAACGCATCCGCGTCCCGATGACCAAGCGAGCCCTGGTCATCGGCGGCGGCATCGCCGGAATCCAGGCCGCCCTGGACATCGCCGCCGCCGATCGCGAGGTGATCCTCCTCGAGCGCAGCCCCTCCATCGGCGGCCACATGAGCCAGCTCTCCGAGACCTTCCCCACCCTGGACTGCTCCCAGTGCATCCTCACTCCACGCATGGTCGAGGTTGCCAAGCACCCGCGCATAACCCTGCTGACATGGTCCGAACTTGAGAAGCTCGAGGGCTACATCGGCAACTTCACCACCACCATCCGCAAGCGTACCCGCTACGTCGACGCCGAGAAGTGTACCGGCTGCGGGCTGTGCCAGGAGAAGTGCCCGGGGCGGATGCCCAACCCCTTCGAGGCCGGCCTGGGCGACCTCGACGGCCCCTGGAAGAGCGTCGGCGACGTCGTCCGCGGCGCCCACACCAAGGCGATCAACGTACCCTTCCCCCAGGCCGTACCCAGCACCCCGGTGCTGCACCCCGAGTACTGCCTCAAGTTCCAGAAGGGCACCTGCGGCGTCTGCGCCAAGGTCTGCCCCACCGACGCCATCGATTACGAGCAGCAAGACGAGCTGCTCGAGTTCGAGGTCGGCGCCGTCGTCGTCGCCACCGGCTACGACCTCTACTCAATCGGCCGCCAACCCGAGGACTCGCCCTACGAGGGCTATGGCGAGTACGGCTACGGCGCGGACCCGGATATCATCGACTCGCTGCAGTTCGAGCGCCTGGTCTCCTCCTCCGGCCCCACCAACGGCATCCTCAAGCGGCCCTCTGACGACCGCGAGCCGCGCACCGTGGCGTTCCTGCAGTGCATCGGCAGCCGCTGTCCCGAGAAAGGCCTCGAGTACTGCAGCAAGATCTGCTGCATGTACACCGCCAAGCACACCATGCTCTACAAACACGCCGTGCACGACGGCCGGGCCGTGGTGTTCTACATGGACGTCCGCGCCGGGGGCAAGCGCTACGACGAGTTCCACCGCCGCGCCGTCGAGCAGGACGACGCCCTCTACCTGCGCGGCCGGGTCAGCCGCATCTACCGCCGCGACGACAAGCTGATCCTCCAGGGCGCCGACACCCTCTCCGGCGAGCGCCTCGAAGTTCCCGTCGACCTCGTCGTCACCGCCACCGCCATGCTGCCCCAGGCCGACTCCCGCGAGCTGGCCCAGACCCTGGGCGTCAGCTACGACCGCTACGGCTTCTACGTCGAGGCCCACCCCAAGCTGCGCCCCGTCGAGACAAACACCGCCGGGATCCACCTGGCTGGAGCCTGCCAAGGTCCCATGGACATCCCCGAAGCCGTGGCCCAGGGCTCAGCCGCCGCCGCCAAGGCCTTGGCACTCTTCGCCTTCGACGAACTCGAGCGCGAACCCGTCGTCGCAAGCATCAACGAAGTGAGCTGCATCGGCTGCTGGGACTGCCTCAACGCCTGTCCCTACGAAGCGATCACCCGCAAGGACCTACACGACCGCCGCGGCGAGCTGTTGAGTAGGGTCGCCGAGGTCAACCCCGGACTCTGCCAGGGCTGCGGGTTGTGCAGCGCCGTCTGCCGCTCCAACAGCGCCCAACTGGCCGGATTCAACGACCTCCAGCTCCACGCCGAGCTCCAGGCGCTCTGACCATCGACATCCTGGTTGACCCGAATCGAAAACGCACCGGCTGAACACGGCCCCCGCGGCGATGACTGCAAGGCTTTGGCACGTTTTTTGCGCAGTGGAAGGGGCCGGGCGCCAGTCCCGGGGCGATTCCGCAAAAAACGTGCCAAAGCCGGGCGTAGTCCCGGGCCCTCGCCAGGGCAACGGAGGCCGAAGACTGGAATTCCGGGCATGATCAGCAACAGTTTGGTGGCAACCACCAACGCCTTGAACGCCGTCGCGGTGATCAACTGTGGAGGCAACGTCGATGTTTGCCGGACTTGATGCGTCCGTGGTCGCCCTGGGGGAAGCTCATCCGGGACAGGGGCTAATGGTTGGCTGGAGTAGCCGCTGAAACAGGAAACCGCACGATTATCGCAGTGAACGATGTCGAGTGCTGACAACAACACTGGTGGAAATCGGCCACACACAGCCGAACGCGCAGACGGGAGTCGCAGTTGAGCGAGGAAGCCACGACCAGCAAGCCAAGTTCATCGGGAGATGAAAGCGCCGTCGAGGCGGCCGTCTGGCGGCCGCGCATCGTCGCGGTGGTCTGCAACTGGTGCACATATCTGGGCATGGACCTGGCGGGCACCAGCCGTTTGGAGTACACCGCCGACGTCCGGGTGATCAAGGTTCCCTGTACGGGCCGCATTGACCCACTGATGGTTGTCAAAGCCTTCGAGAACGGGGCCGACGGGGTGCTCGTTTCGGGCTGCCACCCCGGCGACTGCCATTACAACACGGGGAATTACCACGCCCGCCGCCGCTGGACGGTCTTCCGCGAGCTCTTCGACTTCACCGGCCTGGACCTGCGTCGCCTGCACTTCAGTTGGGTCTCGGCCGCCGAGGGTGTCAAGTGGGTCGAGCTGATCAACGGCATCGGCGACACCATCCGCGAACTGGGTCCCTACGACGACTATCACCAACTCAGCCGCTGAGCGCAGCAGTAAGCAGGAGCAGCATCGATGTCCGACAGCACCCCGGCCCGCCGCATTCCCGGATTTGTCGACCTTTTCGATCGCGAGTTGGACGTCGTCTTCGCCGACGCCGTCCGCCAGGCGATGCGCCGTCCCGCCCTGGCCCGCTTTTTGGGCCGCACGCTGCGCAACCAGCGCCGAGCCTCCCGGCACCGCCGCCGCTGGGGCGAGCGAGGCGTTCGCGTCCCGCCCCTGGTGATCTGCAGCGTGACCGACCGCTGCAACCTGCGCTGCCCGGGGTGTTACGCTCAGGCCCACCAGCGACCCGAGCGCCCGGCGCTGGGTATCGACCGCCTGG
>WJMB01000244.1 GCA_014728185.1 Candidatus Coatesiibacteriota bacterium | reverse complement strand
TTCAGATACACATCCGCCTCGGCGCTGCTGTAGCGCTCGTCGAAAAGCTCCACGGGCAGGTCCAGGTGGGAGCGCAGCCGTTCGACGAACAGCTCGGCCGCGGCTGCCGTTTCACCACTACGGCCGGACTGCTCCAGGGGCAGGCCGACGACCACCGCTTCGACCCCGCGCTCCAGGCAGAACAGTGTCAGCCGCCGCACGTCGCGACGCGGGCTCTCCCGTCGCCAGACCGCGCAGGGCGACGCCAACCGCCCGCCCTCGTCGGAAAGGGCCAGGCCGAGGCGCCGTTCGCCGTAATCGATGCCCAAGTATCGCACCTGGCGAGTATACAATAAACCGACGCCGGACCCCACGGGTAGCCCGGCGTCTTCTACTGCTTATTTATCCCGCTCTAGGGCGACAGGACCTTTGTCGCGCTGGGCGTGGTCAGCGTCAGGCTGGTCAGGGGCGCCTCGCCGGTCTCCCGGCGATGAGCGTTGATCCGCTCGAGCAGCTCGCCGCCGAAGGGCTCCAGCCAGGCCGGTTCGTTGCCCTCGAAGAGTTCTACGATCCAGTCGGTGTAGAGGGTCGCCCCGGGGGTCTTGTGGAGCTTGACCACCCGCACGGCCCCGCAGCGGTAGAAGATGTTGAACACCCGCCGCAGGTAGCGCTCCCAACCGGCGGCGGGATCTTCGAGATATTTGCCCGGCAGCCTGACGTTGGGCAGGCTCCGGGTGGGTGTTTTCACCGGCGGGTTGTTCTCGCCGAAGTCGATGTACAGCTCGCCTTTGAGTCCGTTGCACACCTTGCAGAGGGTCTGCAGGTTGTCGATCTCGTGTCCGCCGCCGTCGATGACGGGCTGGATGTGGTCCACCTGCAGGCTGCGGGTGTAGCCGCAGCAGACGCAGATCCGGCCGTCGCGGTCCTTGACCTGTTTTTTGAGCTCCGGCGGCGCCTCGCGCAGGCGCGGTTGGGAGCTTTCGATCACCGCCGGCTCGTAGTCGTCGTCGGCGCCGACCTCGTCGGCCTCCAGCAGCCGGTTCTTGACCAGGTCGAACTGGTGATGCAACTGGCTCAAGCTCGGGTAGAGGATGTTGAAGTAGTAATTGTTGTCGTTGTATAGCCGCAGGAGATGGTTGCGCATGGTTCGCGAGCCCCAGTCCTCGTCGATGGCCCGGCGGGCGATTGTGTCGAGGTTGTGCTTCCGCCTGGCCTCGAAGAGGTAGAAGCGGGGCGGCTCGTCCTGCTGTTCACGATGAGCGGCGAGATCGAAGATGTCCTGATCCAACTTCCCGATCCCGCCGACGTGCTCGGCGGGTTCATCGAAACAGAGTTCCCGGAGCTCCTCGATGGTTTCGCTGAACGCCTCGATGCCCTGGGTCGTGTCTTCTAAGCGACTCAGATAACCCTCCTCCAGCAGCTCCAGCACCCGCTGGTAGCTCCCGGCCTCGCTTTCGAAGACCATGATCATCTTCTGCACAGGCAGGGTATTGTCATCTTCGGTGGCCTGCTCGTACTTGACGACGTACCAGCCCAGGGGCAGGAACTCCAGGAAGGGTTCGGGGGCCACGCCCAGCTCGTTGCTCATCTGCTCAGCCAGGCGCCGGATCAGGTCGATCGAGATCAGGCGCAGCGGCGGCCGTTTGCCCAGCTCCGTGTAGCCCTCTTCGGCCAGGCCCGTCTCCAGTTCGCCCCACTCGGCGAAGTCGATGAGTTGTTTCCAGTCATCGATGAAGAAGACCAGGTTGGCCTCGTCGGTGCCGCCGAATTGCGGGCCGCGCAGGGCTCTTCCCACCATCTGACGCAGCAGGATCCGGCTGGTGGTCTGGCGGGTGCAGAAGACCGTCTCGGCGTCGGGAACGTCGGTGCCCTCGGTCAGCATACGGATGTTGACGAGCACGTCGAGCTTGCCGTCCTTGAAGTCCTCGATGGCCTGGGCGTTGTGCTCGAGGGGACGCAGCATGCGTCCCTCGTAGGTGAGCGGTCCACCGCCGACGCGGGAGTAGACGCTCTCCGCCGCGATGCCCCTCTCCTTGAGCTTCGTCGACAGGTACTCGCACTGCTCCTTGCGGTCGGCGAAGACAAGCGTCTTGCCGTACTTCTCCCTGTTCTCTAGGTAGTGATTTACGATGAAGTTGTTGCGGGTTTGGTTCTCTGCCAGATTGTTGATGACGCTATCCGGAAGATCGCGATTGCTATGGAGCAGCATGCGGTACTCACGCTCATTCAGCTCGGGGGATATGTCGGTGCCGACATCGAGGGACCGCGGCCTGGCCAGAATACCCTCAGCCATCAGCTTGTTGGCGGTCGCCGGCTCGCAGGTGTCCTGGGGAAAGAGTTTGGTCAGCCAGCCGCGCTTTTTCTCGTCGGTGTAGGTCGGAGTGGCGGTCAGGCCGAGGAGGTAAATGCCGGGGAGCTCGTCGATCAACCCCTGCAGCAACCGGCGGTAGGTGTTGGCCGGGGCGTGATGGGCCTCGTCGAAGACCACCGCCAGCTTGCCGTCGGTGGAGTCCAGCCAGGCGCGGAGCTGTGCTCGCTCCTTCTTATACGCCTTTGTTATCGTCTGTAAAGTGGCGATGATGACATCGTCGTCGGGCTCTATCTCGGCGCTGCTGAAGTAGCGCTGGGTGCCGGAGACGGCACGGACTTTGAGCCAGTCGCTGGGTTCGCGGATCTCGCCCAAGCCGTCCCGGAAGCTGTAATAGGCCTGGTTGAGCAGGTGGTGAGTGTGGGCCAGCCAGAGGACCTTGTAGCCTTCGGACAGCGGCCCGGTGGCCAGGAAGCGCACGGCGGTGTATGTCTTGCCGCCGCCGGTGGGGATGACCAGCAGTTTGCCCGCGTGGGGCTGGTTGTCGGCCTTGTACCAGGTGAGCAAATCACTGATGGCCTTTTGCTGGTGTACCCGGGGCTCTTTCGAAGTCGGCTTCGAACGAGCTTCGACAAGGTTATACTTTCGGTATAGCTTTTCGGTTGAGGAATCGTTTGCCATGAACCTGCTCCCATTAAGTGTTTACGGCTTGAATGCCACATATGAGGACAACAAGCATAGTATAGCGCGCCGGGGTGACAGCGGCAATTGCCCACAAGCTCAATCTCAAGGGATTGGGCTTGTCTTTGTTTTTGCTGACTATAGTCTGTTGAAATTAATTGATGAATAACTCACAGTAAAGTTGTAACTTAAATACAGCTTAGGGAGGAGAAATGGGTATCCAGTACAAAAACCTTGATGATGTGACTAGGGAAAAAATGCTGGAGGAGGTAAAGAGAGACATCTACAACGGATGCCTATATATTGGAACATCGGTTAAACATACAGCCAAGCAACAATATGAAAACTTATTAATAGAGTCTGTAAAGCATCATAATGACGATTGGCTTGCTGATGAAATACTACGCAGAGGGCTTCTTCTCGCTTATGAGCCGAAATCGGGTAATAAGGTAGCGAAGAATGCTCATAAGAGATTGGCACAAGGGGAGTTCAATCGCTTCTACATCAGAGGTCTATGTGTCAGGGCTATTGAAGAGGGTATCAGCCAGGTGTTTGTATATCGCGGTCGTGCATCAAGTAGATCAAGGCCGAAGTCCGAGTCTTTAATCGGGAGCCCCCTTGATCCCTCCGTGTTGCTCCGGGATCTCAGGAATTCTATTGGCAGAGAACCCGCATTTTTACCGGATGTTAATTCGGGTATCAGTGTCGCATTGCCCTGAAGACGCAATAATCACTGCAGCCGGCGATCGGCTTCGAATCCGGCTTTACGAAAAAGTCAGGCAGTAAACGTCAAGCTAATCCGGGCCTTGACCTTGGGCCACATCCCCGCCGTTTTGGCACACCTGGTCGATTGTCAGGGCCAAGCTGGCGCTGGGCGGGAAGGGGCCGCAAGACCGGCCCTG
>WJMB01000243.1 GCA_014728185.1 Candidatus Coatesiibacteriota bacterium | reverse complement strand
CACGCCCTCCTCGGTCCGCGTGCTGCGCGGGGAGAGCGACCCCGTCGCCGTCAGCGGCTCCTTGCCCGGCGAGACCACCCGCTGGCTGGACCGCGACGTCACCCCCGGCGAGAGCTACGTCTATTGGCTCGAAGCAACGGATAGCGAGGGCCGTACTGAAAGATTCGGGCCGACGGAGCCCGTGGTCGTACCCGAGGTCGAGCGCGCCCTGACCCTGGACGCTCCCTGGCCCAACCCGGCGGCGGACGGCGTCTCGCTGAGTTTCGAGCTGCCCTCGGGCGCGAGCGAGGCGAGCATCACCATCTACGACCTGTCCGGTCGGATTGTGGAGACCGTGGATCTTGGCGCCACTACTGGTCGGCAGACGATCAGCCTGGACACCACGACCTATCGCCCCGGTGTCTACCTGGCCACCCTGGCCACGGACACGGCGAGTGAGACGCGACGGTTCGTGATTTCACGGTAACGGTTACATTCCCCCGTTGGGGGGAGGGTTGGGGTGGGGGGCTCTTATGTAATGCTTAGGGCGGAGCCGAGGGTCTGGACCCTCTGCGGTCCGCCGCATTTGCTAATTGTTACGATCCTGGGCACCGATTATGTAGGGGCCGACCTTCAGGTCGGCCCGTTATCGATTGATGCGGTTGGGATTGAATCCCAACCCTACAGGGTGGGACGAAGGTTTATAGTCGAGGTGGGTGGTTATCATCAATTCGCGGCGGCCCGCAGAGATCCAGATCTACGGGACCGCCCTACAGGGTGAAATGATCGTTATAGGTCGAGGTTGAACGGTTATCGCAGGTTATCGACGGTTCAAATCAACGGGATTACGTAGGGCGGACCCTCCGCGGTCCGCCGCATAAACAAATGGCGATGAAAGGCCATGCAGGGGCCGACCTTCAGGTTGGCCCGTTTTGCATTTGCGCGGACGGGATGTGGGACTGGTCCCATAATCCCAACCCTACAGGGTGGGACGAAGGTTTATAGTCGAGGTGGGTGGTTATCATCAATTCGCGGCGGCCCACAGAGATCCAGATCTACGGGACCGCCCTACAGGGTGAAATGATCGTTATAGGTCGAGGTTGAACGGTTGTCGCAGGTTGTCTACGGTTCATGTTAACGTGATAACGTAGGGCGGGGGGCGTGGGTCTGGCCCCCTGCCCCCCGCCGCGTTTGCCAATCGCGCCGGTCACGCGTAACGAATAACCGCGGTTCGCAGGACCGGCCGGCACTTTCTGCAACGGCATCGCGGAAACGACGATAAGGGTCGGGATGGGTCTGATTGCGGAATCCGATTAGCTGAACGAATTGCGAAAAACCCCCGAACCTGCGCGCCGGGGGCTTGTAGACTCGCGGGGGCTCTGCTAGACTATTAACGACTGGCGGAAAAGCGACCGCCGGGGAACGATCCGCGACAAACAACTGCCCTGCCAAGGGGGACCGATGCTGGACAAAGAAAAACTCGAGCACTTTTTCACCACCCTGGACTACGAGTACGAAGAGGCCGAGGACGGCGTCTATGTTGTCAACGCCGACCACGACGACTCGACCCTGCTGATCATCTCCGTAATCGACAATCTGATGATCTTGCGACTCAAGCTGGCCGAGGTGCCCGCCGACGCCGACGCCGGGTTCTTCAAGATGCTGCTGAGCAAGAACATGGAGCTGGCCCACGGCGCGGTAGCCGTCGACAAAGGAGACCTGGTCCTCATCGACACCGTCGAAATCGACGGCATCCACGCCGACGAGATCCACGCCAGCGTGATGGCCCTCGAAGAGGGCGCCCAGCTCGTTTACAAGGCCGTGCGCGAGGGCTGAGCCGGCCCTCGTTTCTTCTCGAGCCCAAACCGCTCAACTCGAGGACCGCACGATAACGGCGGGTTCTCGGAACAACAACTGCCGCAGGACAAGCTGACCCGCAGGGGTTAACATTGAGAAAGGATTGAACCGATGGGGATTTTCAAGCGTCTGGGCGACATCCTCAAGGCCAACATCAACGCCCTGTTGGACAAGGCCGAAGACCCGGAAAAGATGCTCAACCAGATGATCTATGAGATGGAAGAGCAGTACACCGAGGCCAAGAAGCAGGTCACGGTGGCCGTCGCCGACGAGAAGCGCCTCTACAATCAGTACCAGCGCGCCAAGAAGGAAGCCTTCGAGTGGGCCGGCAAGGCCGAGGCGGCGATGAAGTCCGGCCGCGAGGACCTGGCCAAAGAGGCCCTGCTGCGCAAGTCCGCCGCCGCCGAGAACGCCCGGGGCTACAAGGAACAGTGGACCAAGCAGAAGCAGGCCACCGACACCCTGAAGAGCTCCCTGCGCCAGTTGCAGCGCAAGATTAGCGAGTGCAAGAGTCGCAAACAACTGCTGGTGGCCCGGGCCAAACGAGCCGAGGCCCAGAAGAAGATCCACGAGACCCTCTCCGGGATCAACGACTCGGGGGCCTTCGCCACCTTCGACAAGATGGAGGAGAAGATCGACCAGCTCGAGGCCGAGGGCGAAGCCGCCGTCGACATGGCCGAGCTGGAGTCCGATTCTCTGGAGAAGGAGTTCGAGCAGCTCGACTCCGTTGACGTCGACACCCAGCTCGAGCAACTCAAGCAGGGCGACGCCACCTCGGACCTCGACGATCTCTAGTCTTTAGATGAACCCGCAGTCCAGGGGCTCCGCATTCGGAGCCCCTTCCAGACTCACCCTTTCGTTTAACCAGCGAGGCAGAGATGAGCGAGGCCCGTTTCGCGGCCCTCAAGGCCCAGAAGCTTTTCGAGAAAAAACTCGAGCGCCTGCGTGAGGAGGTCGAGCTCTGGCGCGATCGGCTCAACAAGGCCGAGAACGCCGGACGAACCGAGTTGGTCTCGGCGGCCCGGACCAAGCTCGACGAACTGCGCGAGGACGAGGCCATGCTTCGCCACAAGCTCGCCGAGGCCCAACGCCTGGTCGCCGAGATCGACACCGAGGTTCCACCGGAGCTGACCCCGACGGATCGGGCGGAGATGCTGCAGAAATCCCTGGACGAACTGGTCGGTGAAGACGCCGACACGCTGCAGGAGCTCGACGACGCCGCCCTCGAACAGGCAGCCGCCGAGGAGCTCGAACGACTCAAGGAAGGCGGCGCGGCCGACGACGACCTGGCCGACCTCTAACCACACCGACCCGCACCCCGTTGCCCAGGAGGCATCGTGAGCTGCTACTGCGGCGCGCGTCCCGGAGGACGACGCAAGTTCGCCCTCTCCCTGTTCGAAGTCGAGGCCGGAGGTATGCAGCAGGTCTCCCGGCCGGCCACCGACACCGCCGACGCCCTGGACTGGCTCCTCGACAGGCTGGCCGGGCGGGAGCTCCACGGACTGGGCGTCTGCGCCCCGCTGAGCTGGACCCCCCGCTCCGGTCACTGGCGCGAGGTCGACCGCTACCTGCGCAAGACCTATCCCGAGATCGCTCGTCGCCTGATTTCACCGGCGGGACGCCGCGGCTCGGCGATCATCGGCGGCGCCCTGCTGGTGCTGCGCCTGCGCGAACTCTGGCCGGCCCTCGCCGTCACCGAGGTCCGCCCCGTCGCCGTCGAGACCGCCCTGACCGATCTGGGACGCGACATCCCGCTGTTGCGCACACCCAACCCGGACCCCCACCTGCGCCAGGCCGAGGTCGCCGCCTACTGCGCCTTCGCCGCCCACACCGGGCGCGACGGCTGGATCGACCTCCACCAGGTCGCCGGACAGGACGACGAAGCCCACCTGCCCTGCGGACCATTCACCCACCACTTCCCCACCGTGCGTCGCGGAGGATGAGATGGCCAAGGCCCGCTTCTTCATCACCGGTTTTCTGCTCCTCATCGTCGTCGCCGGTCTGGTGCTCATTCCGGCCGTATTGCCCTCCTTCGAAGAGATCGAGCAGGTCCAGAGCCTCGATGTTTTCGACCTCGATCTCACCGCCGTGACCGACGGAGTCCACGCCGGGTCCTTCAGCTACGGTACCGGGGAGTACCCCGTCGCCGTGGCCGTCGAGGTGACCGTCAGCGACGGCCGGATCACCGACATCATCGTCACCGAAAACGAGGACCGCGAGCATCCGCAGAGCGCCGAGGCCGTCCTGCCCCGCATCGTCGACGCCCAGAGCCTCGATGTCGAGGCCGTTTCCGGCGCGACAACCACCAGCAAAGCGCTGATGAAGGCCGTCGAGAACGCCCTGCTAACCGCCGGGGCGACGGTTGACAATTAGGCCGCCCCGACCTCCGCGCCTGTCGAGTATGACGTGCGTTTCGCAGGCAACCCCCGGGCCGGTTTTGGCACGTTTCTTGCGGAGATCCGCGTTACCTCGGCCGAAAGCGCGGCTCGCCCT
>WJMB01000030.1 GCA_014728185.1 Candidatus Coatesiibacteriota bacterium | reverse complement strand
GAGAGTGATCCAGTACAGCGAGCTGCGGTTGCGCAGGGAGGTGGCCGAGAAGACCGCGGCCAGACCGCCGGTGAGGAAGACGAAGAGGTAGCGCACCTCGAGGCCGGTCAGCAGCCCCAGCATGACGCTGGCCACCATCACT
Organism: Candidatus Coatesiibacteriota bacterium; assembly: GCA_014728185.1. GTDB lineage: Bacteria > RBG-13-66-14 > RBG-13-66-14 > RBG-13-66-14 > RBG-13-66-14 > WJMB01. Next base: position 4,293 of record WJMB01000030.1, on the reverse strand, counting down.
CCGACGATGGCCGTCTCGGTGTCCAGCAGGATGGTCAGCAGCACACCGGCCAGGGAGATCGGCAGCAGGTAGCCAATCTGGGGCACTTGCTGGAAGAGGAAGGTGATGATCAACAGGCTCAGCGCCACGGTGACCACCAGGATCACCCCGATGAGCGTCCAGTAGCGCAGGTTGCGGAAGTAGCGCCGGCGGTACTGATGGAGGAACAGGCTGAAGATGTAGAGAAAGGCGGCGATGATGGCCGCGCGACCCAGGGTGACGTAGATGATCCCCCGGCTGCTGCGGAAGCTCTCCAGGGCCTTGAGCTTGCGGTAGACTTCCGGGGTGATCAGCTCATGGGCGGCGACGATGCGCTCGTTCTCGCTGACCCAATAGGCCACCCGGTCGACGCTCTTGTCGGCCTGCTCGTAGCGTTCGTTGGTGGTCTGCTGGTCCATGTAGATCGTGGGCTCGAAGAAGGCCGTCACGATCTCGGTCAGCGGTTCGACGGTTGCCGGGTCGTTCAGGCTCTCGTTCAGCAGTCCGGCGACGCGGCCGCGGATCTGCTCCAGATCCGTCAACTGCTCCGGCTCCCGGGCGAAGTAGAGGTCCTCCTCAGGGTAGCGGATCAAGATGCCGTTGAGCAGCGCTCCCTCGGAGAGCGTGTCGAGGTCGGAAACCACGCCGTTGACGAAGGCGGTCTCCAGGGTCTGGTTCAGTTCGGCCAGTTTATCGAGTAGCTCGGGGTCGGCCGCCAATAACCTGAGAACCTCGACGGTCACCACGGCGCGATAGCGGCCGGACAAGCTGCGGGCCAGATCGTCGAGTTCCTGCTCGCCGGATGGCGCGGCGGGCTCGAGTAGCGCGCCGGCCAGGTCGTCCAGCAACTGGTTGTAGCGACGCTGGTTCTCCCGCAGTTGCTGGTCATTGAACACGTAAACGGGTCGCACCTCGGAGCGCCGGCTGCCGATCTCGGCCTCGAGCTCGCTGTCGGTCTTGAGCACCGGGTACTTGATCGGGCTGATGACGTCGCTTTCGGCGATGTCGCCGATGTTGAAGTCGAAGGAATAGAAGGTCTTCGAGGGGAAGGTCAGCACCGAGAGGACGACGATGATCGCCAGGCCGACCAGCAGGCGCGGCAGCATGGGCAACAGCCCGTCGCCCTTATCCCTTCCGCCGTCTTGTAGTCGGTTGATCATCCGCTCCGCCAATACATGTTTCGGGATAGTCGGGCGCTCCGGCCGACACCACCGGGGCGTTATCGGCTGGTACAGCTATCGGTTTCCATTCTAAAGGTCTCGTAGCGGCGTCGGGTAAGCTCGAGGGGATTGTCACACGCATTCGGATCGGCATAGATCGCCAATGGAACGTCATTAAGGTTTTGGTTCATCACAAGATACTGAACCAACAGTGGTAACTATGGAGGGCTGCATCGAGAAGAGCCCTGATAAAAAATCCAGTCGCAGGGTGTCAACTTTTGAAGGGATTATCACCTGAAACTGAACCGACCTTGAAGGGACGATATGCCGCACCTAGAGCGGAAGGGCCGACAACTACCTCACGAAGGGCTCCAGATCGATATGCCGACAATTATCATATCTGCTAAAGCAGCTATTGAAAAGCAGTTAGCCTCCTTATGCCGTGAAGCCCGGGATGTTATTCAGGAGTCGCGTCTTCCCGAAGCAGAGCGTTCTATTTGAAGCGTCCGCTTAGAGCACGTCTTTTCTGCCACCAGACAGCGCACGGACAGTGACGGCATACACAGCTAAAGGCACATAATAACAAGCTATTGGAAAAACCTGTTCATGAACGTGTGATAATTCCCTTTGGGATCACTTAACCTTCACGGACCAAGGTATTACTGGACATCGTTCAATTATCAGCAGTTGGGGGCAATCAGGTTTGCACCTCGAAAGAGCTGTTTGCGGCGGGTCAAGTGGGTTTCCACATTCCAAATCTGGCCGTTTTGACTTCTCGGCGCTCGACAAGGAAGTGCTTGTTACTATCGGCCTCGATGAAGATGCGTCGATCCCAAATAGCCTAATAGCATACATATATAACGAGTTAGCACTGGCATTTGAAGACAAGAGCCTTCTCTTTCTTCGGCATTGTCATGTATCAGCCGTTTTTTGCGAGGTGGGTCGGTGTTTCGAGTTGTTACTAGCTGGTCCGGGATCGTGTGTGATGCCTTCCCTTTAAAAAGAGCGGATTGCTGATACGGGTGTTGAATCAAGCGATAGTCTGCGGTCAGCAGATCATTCATCGGCTATCTGAGCGATAGAGTACTGGCTGACAACCCAGTTGCTATGTTATCCGGTGCACGGACGAGTGATAATCCCTATCGTTATTCAGCGGCAGACGACTTGCGGCACATAATTTTACCTGCTCTTTGCGCCCTGGAGGGCCGGAAGGCTCTCGGTTCGTCCGGAAGCCACGAAGGTTGGATGGCGAGGTGCAGGCAGGCTGTTGTCTTGTTTGACCCTTGTAGCGGATGGATGCAATATCCAATCGGCGCCATTTTAAAGCAGATATCAACAACAACTCCCTCCCAGCAGCGCCCAGTTGTTATTGATGGTGATCCAGTTAGCTGAAATCAGTACGAGCTAATACCCGCCGGCGTCCATCTCGTTGCGCGCCTCGCGCATGGCCTCTTGCCAGTCACGCAGTTCTTGGGCCTGGGCGGCCATCCTCTCCGCGGCCTGCTCCCGGCTCAACAGGGCCGTGTCGGCGGCGGCCACCAGCAGGCTGCTCAGGTGCTCGTGGAAGCTCTCGACCTCCTTGACGGCCTCGGCCACGGCGGCTTCGGCCTTGTCGCTCTTGATCCCGCTGCGCCGGGAGTCGCGGTTGAGGCGGTCCAGCACGGCCACGCGGCGCAGGCGGTCGGCCAGCAGCAGGCTGCCGCGCATGGCCTCGCGCCGGGCTTCGCCGATGACAGTGTCGTCGAGCCCCCTGGTTTGGCGCAGGAAGTCGCCAAAGAGGCGTTGCAGGGCCTCCAGGCGGCTCTTGAAGCGGTAGCCCAGACCGCCCTCGGCGATCAACTCCTGGTAGATGCGCCGGTTGATGTTGGCCGGGCGGCCGAGATCGACGGCCAGGCTGACCACGAAACCGATCACGGTCAGCGACAGCAGCGCCACGGCGGGCCAGAACCAATCCAGGATCAGGCTGAACACCAGGCTCAGGGCCAGGCCGGTGATCAGCATCGTCAGGCGTCCCGGTTGGCGGAAGGTCCGCCAGAAAACGCATTTCTTCTGCCAGGCTTCCAAGGGTCCCCCCAATCAGCTCAAGGGTGTCGAGGTCGCGTCGAGTATCAGGCGCATCACGAGAAGCACGAACCGTTTTGCCGGGGATTTGTGCCCCATTCGAACGGTCAGGCGCCAAAACAAATGGGGATCATCACTTACAGTTGAACAGGCTACGATTTCCAACCTCTTGTGGAATAACGCATGGGATTATCACTCCCACTTGAACCGGTTTATTTATGATGCTCTTGGGTATTAATATATCTAACGCCTTCACATCCCGGCAGTTATCACGGCAGATGCAGTATGGCACAAGGTTATTCCAGCGCTTGGTTACGTGTATCGCCGGAAAGACGGCTACCCGGACAATTGGTTCGACGGCTTCAACCAGAAGAGGCTTTAGTAACTGCAGTCTATTGCCTGTTAAGAGCCTTGTGATCGGCCCGGCGCTTTGTCGAGTTGAAGCTTTCAGCAGGCAAGCATCAAGCAAGCATCAAGCAAGCATCAAGGGCTAATCACTTGCGGCAGCTCTCAGCAGCGGCAAAGAAAGGTTCTGTTTCTTGTGATAATCCCAAAGGCATCATGGAACTTGTTCGGACCAAGTCAGGGCCGATCAATATTGCCTGATAATGAAGCAGTTATTAGTCGAGCAGTAATAGAATGGTCTTTCTTGGCCAGTAACTATGCAGGGCCGGTTATCCACCAAGCAGGCCCCTTGCAGCCGCCGTTAGTTCATTGCTCACAAGGGCCGGTTTCTTCTGATGCCGCACGCGCACTCTCAAGCGGAGTGCATTCACAAGCCGTTTCGAGCAGGGTACATAACAGAGAACTGCCCGTTGTCCCGCCATTCATTGACGGTCAGTTGCCGGTTAAGGGTCTTCCCCCGCGCGGTGTTCGTTTCCGAGGCCGCCGGAAATCTCTGAGGTCGCATTCAATACACTGCGACCCGATGATGATATATCAGCGGCCTTCAAGGTACAAGCGGCACGCCGGAGCGGCGGCCGCGGGGACCAGCGGGTCCGGATCGGGGCGTATTCTAGTCCACCAAGGGCGCCATGATCGGATGAGTACGCAT
>WJMB01000242.1 GCA_014728185.1 Candidatus Coatesiibacteriota bacterium | reverse complement strand
CGTTTCTTGCGCCCGGGCGGAGCGGGATGCCGGAGGAGCGTTCACTTCCGCAAGAAACGTGCCAAAGCCGCCGCCCGGTCGCCTGTTACACTCCGGAAGCGGTCGCGGCCGTCGGCGTCGCCAGAGCCGACGTTAACCGTATCCTCCCTGTATTGACAAGAAGGGGCCCGCCTTCGCCTTTCCATAGCCTTGGAGGAACCATGCGACGGACCTTGCCCATCTTCCTGATAATCCTGACCCTGCTGTTGCTCGGCCCGGCCTGCGAGCGGGAGGAACCGGAGAACGCTCTGGTTCCCGAGGTAGGCCAGTGGGTCGTCTACGGTTTTCCGGACTACCCGGACCGCGAGCTCTACCTGGCGATTGCTGGCGCGGAGGAGTACGGCGGCGAGGCCTGCCTTTGGCTGGAGGCGGCCTTCAGCGGACTCGCGGGTCCCACGGTGACCCTGGCGCTTCTCGTAGAGGAGGCCGAGCTGACCGAGCGGCTGGAGCTCCACCGTCAGCGCATCGAGCAGCCGCGACGCTTCGAGGAGCTCAGCGACGAGGCCGCTGTTTATCGGGACCGTCTGCTGTCCTTCGACGCAGCAGAGCTGCGCGCCCTCTTCGATGAGCTGCTGATCGAGATCGAACCGGTCAAGGAGCTCCGCCTGGAGTTATACGAGGACGAGGACGTCGTCGGACAGTACGTCGACATCGGCGCGGTAACGGCCCTGCTGGCCGACGAGGTTCCGCCGATCCTGGAGATGGTCGGGGAGATTCTCTCAGGCGAACCCGAGGGCCTCGACCTGGACCTTGAGGAATTCACCACGGAGATGCCCTCCTACCGTCCGGGACGGCGCGAGGCGCTGACGATCGGCGAGCACAAGCTGGATTGCCAGACCCTGGATGTCGAGTACGCCGGCGGTGACTCCACGGCCTGGTTCAGTACCCGTGTCCCGCTGACCGGTCTGACCCGTTTGGAGATGAGCTTCCCCGAGCCCGTGCCCTATCTGGAGAGCGACACGCTGACCGTGGAGCTGCTGGATTACGGCTTCGGCGGCGGCGGGAGCCGGCTGACTCTGGCCCGGAAGGAGTACTCCGAGGTGGGGCTCGACGAGGTCCAAGAGGGCCTGGCGGCGGTCAAGCTGCTGCTGGCCCTGGGCGTTATCGGTCAGCAGATCGAAGAGTACGCGGATGAAGATGTTCCAGACGACGGCGCCGAGAGCGGCGAGGAGATGCTGGAGCGGATCATCGAAGAGGAGCTGGGACCCGAGGCGGGCGCCTGAGCCGCGCTACGATCAGGATATCGCGGGGACGCCCGGCACCGTTCCCGCTGTGTTATCTTGACAGAATCGGCTCCAATCTGACCGCTCCCTTGACACCCGCCAATCCCGCCGCTAGGATATCGTCGAACGCTAATCATCGAGCTGGACAACCAAGGAGGCCCTGTGTCTTTCAAGAGAATCATGTTTCTGCTGTTGATAGTCCTCTTCGCTTTCAGTCTGCTGCTGTTCACCGCCTGCGACACCGGCACGGGCTCCGATGACGACGGCGACGGAGACGGCGATGGTGACGGCGATGGTGACGGCGACGGCGACGGCGACGGAGACGGCGATGAAACCGACCGTACCCTTAGCTGGGCCCTGGACCTCGCCAACCCCCTGCGCGATACCGAGCTGACCGGCGGCGTCCTGGTAGCCATCGCCGCCAACGACACCACCGACGACGGCCAGATTCCCGAAGGCTATAGCTGGAACCTCACCTACTACGACGACGCAATCGACGCCGACAACACCCTCATCGTGATGGTCTACTACGATGAGAGTACCAACACCCAGCTTTACGAGCGCACTGACGCGCCCTCCGCCATCGGCGACCACACCGACGCCTCTGGCTGGATCAGCGCCGCTGACACCGCCCTGACCGGTCAGACCGACGAGCAATGGAACACCCGCTCCCTCGAGGTCAAGTCCGACAAGGGCGACCAGTGGCCCGACGCGGACAACCTGGCCCGTCTGACCTATTACGACTCGGCCGGCGATCCCTTCGGCATCGTCACCCTGGACGCCGATGACAGCGAAATCCTCGAGGTGCTGACCTGGTAAACGGTGCAACAAACTCAGCAGGTCTTTTCGGCATACAGCGAGGACGGAGCCTCAGGGTTCCGTCCTCGCATGTTTCAACACCGTTGGACTGGTGTGGAGGTAATCATCGCTGGATAACACCTAGACTTACCAGCCGATATGCTTAACTGCCGATGGCCGTGATAAGTCAGTTAATATGGGATTATCACCTGATACTGAACCGACGTTGAAAGGACACTGAGCGGCATTTAGAGCGAAAGTGCCGAGAACCAGCTCACGTATGGCCCCAGCTCGACAAGCCAGAATCGTATTCATATCTGATAAAGCCGCTAATTGAAAGCATAAATAGCTTCCTTAAAGGGTGAAACCGGGGATGTGAGTCGGTAATAGCGATTACCCGACTCGCAGCTTTCTATTTGAAGCGTCCGCTGAGAGAGCATCTGTTATCTACCACCAGGAAACACACGGACAGTGTCAGCCACACAGCTATAAGATACATAATAACTAGCTATTAGCGATACATGCCTGTTCAGGAACGTGTGATAATCACAAAATATTGACCGTTGAGCGCTGGTCAATAGATAAGGAACGGGTCGCAACCCGTTCCTTATCGCCGTTGCAGTGCCCTAGCCGGTTCATCAGCCGATGGCGACCTGCCCGTCGGCCTCTACCCGGCTGTCGAGCGGGCCTTTGCGCTACAAAAGCATCAGCCGTTGCGGATGGCGATGACGAAGCCTACTCCGAAGAGCACCGGTGCGGCGAACCAGGTGATGTAGAGCAGCAGCGGGATGTCAACGCCCAGAATCTGCAGCAGCAGCGACACGCCGATCAGCACGGTGCCGATGGCGATGAAGGCGATGGAGCCGTTACCGGTCTTGAACCAGGCGATGATGCCCAGCAGGCCGGCTAAAAGGATCAGCCCCATCACGACCCACATTAGATTAAAGGTGATCCCGAGACTGACGGTATCGGTCGGCATTCTTCCTCCAGGTGGTCCGGGGGTTGAGGTCGGTGGTTACCAGGATCGTAAACTCGTCGCAATCAGATCATGTTCTGTGGTGAGCGGTCAATAGTGCTGCAGAAAACGATCAAGGGCAGCATGACTAGTATAGCAGAGGGTCCGGGACCCGGCAAGCGGGTCTGATAATCCATTACTTTGGTAGCAAGTAGTTGAGGCGCAACTTAACGCTTGACTGGCAACCAGTCTTCGGGTACCTTACTCAAGACGTATGTACACCCATCGATACAGGGGACGAACGGGGTCGGGGCTCACCGGGATTGGAATCCGGCGCCGCCACCCCTCCACCATCCAGGTATTATCCAGGAGGCACCCATGTTCCTGTTTTATCTACCCGCCATTCTCACCGGCCTGATCGCCGTGGCTTCCATCATGGCCTACACCAAGACGAAGAAGACATCCTTCTTGCTGTTGATGGTCGGTTTCATCCTCCAGTTCCTGGTCATGCTGCTGCCCCTGTTCGGCATCGGCTTCGACGGCGGGATGCTGCTGGGCGTCCTGGGCTGGTTGGGTTACCTCTCCATCCTGATCGGTTTGCTGATGGTCCGCGGCGACTAGGCCCGACTCCGAAGGCTCATTATCAGGACGGGACCGCCCGGGCGGTCCCGTTTTCATTCACCGGAGATGTCCGGCAACGCCCATGGCTTCAGTTCACCTGACGAGGTTCGCCCGCCCAGGTAACGTAGTCACGGTCCGTCCTAACGGCAAGGGTTTAACCGAAGCGGCTGCCCCCCAGCATGTCCGCTGTTTCGAAATGCGTCGATTATGGATACAGAACGAAACCCAGCAGCGCCGTCACCGGCAGCAGCGCCTCGCCGTCGCGGAAGGCGATCTCGGGGCGCAGTCCCAGCTCAAGGGCCAGGCCCGGCGTGAACTCCCACTGCCAGCGGGCGTCCAGCCCCATGCCCCACCAGGCGTGGTCAACGCGGTGGCTCCAGCTCCACCAGTCGTGGGTCAGAGGGTAGGTCATCCCGCAGTCCAGCTCCAGACGCAGATCGTGGTCGTCGGCCAGGGGCAGGCGG
>WJMB01000241.1 GCA_014728185.1 Candidatus Coatesiibacteriota bacterium | reverse complement strand
GCGGTTTACCCGATCAGGCCGCCCCGCCCTGCTGCAAGAAACGTGCCAACGCCTCACCGTGCCGTGGTTCAGGAGCTTCCCCGGGCCTGAGTGACCAGCGCCCGGGGCTCGGTGAGCGGCGTAGATGGTCAAACCGAGGGTATTCGTGCGACTGGATAGGCATACCTCTTCATCTGTTCAATCAATTGGGGATCATCACAGCGAAGTGGACCAACGCGAGTGGCGATTGCGATTTGCCGCTGGGGAGCGGTGCCGGTATGCGCTTGGCTGGTGCCGCGACTCGATCGAACGCCCGGCTGACACGGAGGCTATGCCTGTCATTTTTTGCTTTGGCACAAAGGAATGTGTTCGGATCAAATTATGGCTGATAAGGTAGTTATCTCAAGCAGCTAGTCGCCGTCCAGGGGCGTCGAGCTTCGATCCCGATAGCACAACGCTCATGCTTATCGCTTGTTATTTATGCGCTTATGAGCCGAGTGGAAATCTGACGGGCGTTACAGTCAAGCTACAGGAATTGTAGCTTATCCACCGAGGGCGTCCCCTGTTGACGTCACTTTTCACTGCTTATCAGTGGCGGGCACCTCTGAGATCAATGGCGTATTATCAGTCGATTACAATCACAACTAGGTTCGAACAGGATACACGATCCCTAGTATTAACCCAGGTTTTATCAACTGCATCCGGTATAAACGGCGGTGAACAGACGGTCTCGCCGTTTCCTGGTTCCTCGTTGAGCTAGAGACAGCTCATACTCTGTCGATACAAACAGACTGCCTGCGCAGGACAACCGATAGGTAAAAACAGTAACTGACAAGATATCAGCTATCCGAGCCGGTCCGAAAACGAAGGCGAGTCTCCTCAGGTGTTCTTCTTTTAACCCTTGACGATCCCTTTCACCATCCTGACTGCCCATGAACAACGAACCCGTGAGCATCAAACCTCTAAGGACGGCCCTGCTGCTGATAACGGTGGCCGCCGCGGCGGTCTTCGCACTCGACTGCCCCAACTGCGGCGCGGAACCGAGGATCATCGAGCCGGTCGTCCTCCAGGAGTCCGAGTACGATCTCTACGGCCTCGATCCGGCGCTCATCCCGGGCTTCGAGGAGTGCCGCTGGTGCCCGGTCTGCGGCTGGGCGGGCTACTCCGGCGATCACTTCGGCCCGGCTCCGAAGACCCTGCTGAAAAATTTGGGCGCTACGAGCTCCGAGCGGGCGGCGGTTCTCGAGCGCGCCGCCGAGCTGCACCAGCTCTCCGGCGGCGACCGTTATACCTGGGGTCTGGCCCGGCTGCGGGCTGCCTGGGCTCACCGTGCCACCGGGGACGCCGACGGCGCCGAGCGCAATTACGCCGCGGCCTACGAACACTTCGCCGCCTACGTCGATGACCACGCCACGGGCTCGATCCTGCCCTGGGCCCGTTACCTGGCCGGTGCCTGCGCCGAGCGCCTGGGCCGCCTCTCCTCCGCCCTGACCCACTACCGGGCCGCCCAGTACATGGGCGACCTCCCGCTTTTGCTCCGCGACCTCGTCGGCGAGCGTCTCTGGGAGTTGGGCTTCTAGGTAACGCGTTGCCCCGGTCCCGTCGTTGGGGTACAATAGGACCTCCCGACCAGCACCCCACCAACCCCTCCAGGGTGACCCATGGCCGAACCCCCGCGCCAGCCGCATCGTCACGAGGAGAGCGTCGCTGATTTCATTCAGCGCAAGTTCACCTTCGCCCCCACCCTGCGCCAGCGCGTCGACCGACTGCTCAGCCGCCTGTTTCTGCTCTGCTCGATCATCGCCCTGGCCGGGCTGGTGGTCGAGTATGGTTTCTACCCCAACGACTTCCTGCGCACCGTCATCCACATCGTCGAGTACATCATCATCTTTATCTTCGCCCTGATCCCCCTGGTGCGCCTGCTGTTCCACAACCGCCGCCTGGCCTTCCTCAAAGAGCACCTGGCCGAGTTCATCCTGCTGACCGTTTATCTGATCTATCTCTTCGTCGTCGACGAGGTGGCCCAGGTGGCTTCGAACATCTGGACCGGCGGCGGGTCCGAGAGCTCGGCCACCCTGTTGGCCGGGCAGATGTACATCGCCGCCAACCTGATCGTGCGCTTCGTCCGCGGCAACCGCACCCTGGCCTCGATGTCCGAGCGCCCGGTTCGCTTCGTCGTGTTCAGCTTCCTGGCCGTGATCGGCACCGGTACCCTGCTGCTGTCCCTGCCCCGGGCCACCGTTGCCGGCGGCATCCATCCCATCGACGCCCTGTTCACCTCAACCAGCGCCACCTGCGTCACCGGGCTGATCGTCCTCGACACCGGCGCCGACTTCACCCGCTTCGGACAGGGCGTCATCATGGCCCTGATCCAGATCGGCGGCCTGGGGCTGATGAGCTTCACCGCCTTCTTCTCCACCATCCTGGGCATCCGCGTCAACCGCAAGGAGGTCGCCCTCTACTCCCGGGCCTACGAGGCCGACACCATCAACACCGTCCGGCGTCTCTTGATCTACATGTTGTTGGCCACCCTGCTGATCGAGCTCCTCGGCTTCGCCCTGCTCTACCAGACCTGGAGCCCCGGCTTCCCGGACAAGAGCGAGTTGATGTTCTCCTCGGCCTTCCACTCCGTCTCCGCCTTCTGCAACGCCGGTTTCTCGCTCAACTCCACCAGCATGGAGGCCTACACGGGTTCGGTTGGAACAAATCTGATAATATCTACACTAATAATCCTTGGCGGACTGGGCTTCGTTGTGCTGATGAACCTGACCAGCTTCCGTTTCAAGCCCAAGAAGGGTAAACCCCGCAGCCGACTCACCCTCCAAACCAAGCTAGTCCTCGTCGTCAGCGCCATCCTGATCGCCTTCGGCTGGCTGGCGATCACCCCCCTCGAGTGGAACCACTCCTTCGATCAGGCCGGGCTGGGCTTCGGCGAGAAGGTCATGGCCGGCTACTTCCAGTCCGTCACCACCCGCACCGCCGGCTTCAACACCACCCCCATCGGTAATATGCTCCCCGGCACCCTCTTCGTGATGATTGTGCTGATGTTCATCGGGGCCAGTCCGGGCTCCACCGGCGGCGGCATCAAGACCTCCACCTTCGCCGTCATCGTGCTCAACTTCTGGGCCAACCTGCGCGGCCGCAACCACGTCGAGGCCTTCAAACGGGAGATACCGACCGATGTCACCCGCCAGGCGCTGGCCGTCCTTGTCGGCGCCGTCATCTTCTGCGTCGTCGGCTTCTTCCTCCTGCTGCTCATCGAAGACCAGCCGCCCCTCGAGCTGCTCTTCGAAACCGTCTCCGCCTACGCCACCGTGGGGCTCTCCACCGGCGTCACACCGAACTTAACT
>WJMB01000240.1 GCA_014728185.1 Candidatus Coatesiibacteriota bacterium | reverse complement strand
GAAGGCCCGTTCCCGATAGGCCGTGTGCAGGTCCCGGGCCGAGCCGACGGCCTCCTCGACCCGGTTGTTGAAGGTGTTGCCAAAGGAACCAACCTGGGACTTCAGCTCGATTACCGCCATCAAGTGGGTCCGGTGGATCACCAGCAAATCCCAGCGCTTGGTGGGTCTGTAATAGCCGGGCAGTTCGAGCCGGGCGTCATACTTGATGCTCTCCTCAGGCAAGCCGCTCTCGAGCAGCAACGCGGCGATCAACTCGAGGAAGCCGTCCAGCTGTTTCCCGCCGGTGACGGCGGCTCTACCCGACCGATCAGCGCCGGTGATGCGGGAAGCTTGTCCCGTCCGCACCGCCCAAAAGCGTTTCACCGCTTCAGACACTCTGTCGGGTAGATTCCTCACGGCACGATCTGAATGGTCTCGGCCCAGATGTGGGTCATCTCCTCGATGTAGTCGGCGGAGCCGCCCACGCCGACGCGCACTTCTCCGGCGGCCATCTCGGACTTGATGTAGAGCAGCTCGTCGGTGTGCTCGTCGAAGTGGCAGTGAACGTGGCGACCGCGATCGGTGACAAGCATCAGGCTGGCGTTGGCTTTGGAGACGATGTTGACCTCGACGACCTTGCCGTAGACCACCTCGGTCCCCCGGGGGTTCTCCCAGCTCAGGTCCCAACCGAAGTCGCCGCCCTCGCCGTCGAGTTCGGCCAGCAGGCGGGCGGCGCGGTCCGAGGGGCTGGCCTCCAGCTCCCGGCGGATGTCGGCGCGGTCGCCCTCGTCGTCGGACTGGACATACATATGGTAGAGGGCGTCCAGGCCCTCCTCGCCCAGTTTGCCCAGCTCGGTGACGATCTGCCCCCGGGCCTGGGGTCCGGTGACGGGGTCGAAAAAGGCGGAGAAGAAGATGGGGATCAGCTCGGGGTCGCGTTGGCGTCCCAGGGCCTTGACCGATTCGGCCTGGACGGTGCCGTCGGTGCTCTGCAGGCCGGGGAGGAAGGCGCTGATCGGGACGTCGCGCATCTGGCGCAGGGCCAGCAGCGCCGCCTGGCGCATCTGGGGGTCCTCGGAGCTCATCATCTCGGCCAGGGGCTCCACGGCGCGCACGGCCTGCATCCGCGCCAACACGGGCGGGACGGACAGACGGACGGTCAGGTCCTCATCGCTCTTCATCGTGCGCACCAGAGCCATGGCGGCGCCGCGATCGCCGATCTCGTCGAGGGCTTCGATGATCGCCAGGCGCAGGCGGGGCTCGTCGGTGGTCTCCAGGCCGTCGGTGAGCTCGAAGAGGTAGTCGCGTTCGCCGTTGATGACCTTCATCTTGGCGTACTCGATCTCGCCGAGGTCGGAGTAGCCGCCGCAGCCGGCCAAGAGGACCGTCAGCGCGGCCAGGAATGCCACCGCCGGCAAGCGGTGACACCTGTCACGCTCGACTCCGCGCCCTGTTTGTACTAGCATCGACTCCTCGTCCATGTTCCACTCCCATACTCGGGCGGGGCGTCGCCCGGATCGTCTGCGGCCGCCCGGCAACACTCCGGCGGCGGCTGGGCTGGACAAAACTCATTCGGCCATAGGCCATACAGGGACTCGGGCTATCGTCCAGCAGCCAACGCGGCCTCTAGCAGCTACAGCGGAACAGCTCCGACCACCCGGGGGTAGGCTTCCCCGTTTCCCAACGCTTGTCAGAAACGCCCGATTATCATCCGCTCGTTGAAGGATGAATCAGGCCAACCAGCGACGAGGCGACACACCCAGACCGATAGTCCCGCTGTCGATCGTCCATCGGGCTGTTCTCGCAAGCCGCGATGAAGCCGTCGTCCAACCGGCGCTGACAGTAGCCGGGTCATCGACTGCTGGTTACGCGGACAGCATTACACTCCGCAATGAACCCGATATGCGCGGCCGCCCGAGCTAAGCGGACCAGTCATGCGCCTGGATAACAACGGACGACCAACCAATCACGGCCGCCGCCATCCCCAGGCGAACCCTAGACCGCCCGGCCGCCGGTTTGGCTACGGACCCGGATAAGCCCCCGACCCTTCAACCACGGGCCTCAATCACCATGGATTATAACCCAGCGGCCCCGTCCGCGCCAGCGGAGCCGTAACCGGATTATGAACGAGCTTCTCGAGACCCTGGCCGCGGCCCTCTGCCACCGGAAGGCCGAACTCACTCCAGCGGGCCTGCTCTGCTTCCGCTGCCTGGGAGCCTACCTGGGCGCCCTGGGCTCCCTTGCCTATCTGCTGCTGCGCCGGCGGCTGGGGCGGGACCGCCCGAAGAACCGCGCCCGGATTGTCCTGGCGCTGCTCGCCCTGCCCCTGGTCGCCGATCTGGCGCTTGTCAACTTAACGGAGTGGTCGCCGCCGGGATGGTGGCGAACGCTGACGGCGACGCTGGGCGCGGCCGCCCTCTACACGCTGTTGCTCGGTGGCTTGCTGCGCCTGCGGCGGCGCGGCGCGGCCGACCGCGCCGGCGGGCACCTGGAACCCGGCGAGCCCCTGGTCGACACGCTCGAGGCCCTGGCCCTGCCCGGGGCGTTGGCGGCGCTCACGAGCGTCTCGGTGCTGATCGGCGGCGTAGGATTGAGGATCTTGGACAATCTGGCCCTTGCCGGTACGTTGGTCGTCGCAGCGACCGTCGCCGCCCTGCCCTGGGCTCACCGGCTGCCGCCGTCGCGCGGGGGAAGCCGCCTGCTGATCGCCCTCGGCCTGCTCGGCGGCGCCGCCCTCTGGCTGCTGCTGGTTCTACTCAAGGGCTCCTGAAAAAGGTAAGGCATCATGGAACATGATCGGACAAAACAGGGCTGATTGGGAACGGCTTGCCGGGCCGAAAACCTCTAGGCATCACACACGATCCCGGACCAGCCAACTCCAACTCGAAACACCGATCCACCTCGAAAAAAGCTGCTGATACGAGGCTTTGCCGAATGCTGTTTGGCCTGCCAACTCAACCCCTCGGCGCCTGCTAGTTATATATGCATGATAAATAGTTGCTTAGCATCGATGAATCGTCATCGAAGCCCATTGCGCCAGGCAGTTGATAATGGATCTTCGTGACGTCGCTACGGGCATCCTTGGAATCTGGTAACCCACGTACCTGCCACAAGCAGCTCACTCGATGTGCACATCTGATTGCCTGCTGACTGCATGTCTCAGAACGATCTCCAGTAATACTATGGTCCGTGACCATTAAGTGATCCCAATCTCTATTCGGATATGCTTCGCTTTTGTTCAAACCTTTTTGCATTCCCTTAATACCTGATATTATGACATTTAGGAGTCAGAGGCGATCTGCTGTCCGAGCATATACAAGTGCGCTGATTTCTGGGCTCGCCAAGGAAGACATTCTTCTTAATTGCAATTTTAAAAATGCCCGTCTCGTGACAGGTATCTTAAGAGCATCACCCCTATTATCAACAGGATACAATCATGATCAGGTCCGGACAGGGTATTCGATGCCAAAACGTGCTGACGGGTCGATCCTTCCCTATGCTTGCACTAAGCCACCCAGTCTACCCCCGTTCCTCGACCACCTCGTCGAACAAGCGCGCCGTTTGAGCGGCCAGGCGCGAGCGCTCGTAGGGCAGGATGCTCTCGCGGGGGACCGGCGGCGGCGGTTTATCGAGCAGGCTCTCCAGGGACCGGGCGACGGCGGAGGCGTCGTCGGGTGGGGCGACGACACCGGCTCCCAGGGTTTCGATGAGGTCGGCGGCGTCTCCCGGCGGACAGCAGGCCAGGAGCGGTTTGCCCAGGCGCAGGTACTCGAAGAGCTTACCGGTGAGGATCGAGGACGCCCCGGGTTGGCGACCGATGACCAGCAGCAGCAGGTCGCAGGCGGCCAGCTCGGCCAAGGTTCTGTCATGGGGCAGGCCGCCGCGGCGCTCGATCAACTCCGGGTGGGAGCGGGCGAAGGCGGCCAGGGCGGCTTCGGCCTCGCCTCCGGCGGAGCCGATCTGGACAAAGCGCGGGGCGTCGACGCGCCTCTCCGCCACGGCGGCCAGGGCCTGCAGAAAGGCGTCGGGCCGTCGCGGGCCGTAAAAGCTGCCGGCGTAGCCGATGCGACGGCGGCCTTCGCCGGTCGTCGGTGGGATCGACAGGTCGGCGAAGTCGGCCTCGTCGTAGCCGTTGGTGATCACACCCAGCCGACGATCGAGATCGGGATAGGCCCGCCGGTAGAGTTCGGCCATACCCGGGGTGGCCACGATGACGGCGTCGGCGGCCCGGAGGATGCGGGACTCCCAGCGCCGGTGCAGGGCCCGGTGCGCGGTGGTGGGCGGAGCGAAGAAAGGCCCCGGAGTCCAGCAGTCGCGCAGGTCGACCACCCAGGGGAGCCCGAAGAGCCTCTTGAGGTGCGACCCAACCAGCAGCGTGCTGAAGGGCGGCGCCGTGGTCCAGAGCAGGTCGTAGCCGCGTTGGTTTACCAGGGCGGCGGCGGCGGAGCGGGCCGGCCGAACCCAGGGGCGGTAGAGGTCGGGCAGGGCGCCCAGAGCGACCAGACGCTGATAGAGCCCCGTCCGGGTCTGGTTGCTTTCTCGCCTGATAGGTGACGGCTTGCCGCTCCCCCCCCGGCGCAGACCGAGCAGACGGGCCAGGCTGGGCGGTCGGCGCGCCGGAACCCGGAAGATCGGGCAGTCGACCTCGGCCAGTTTGGCGGGGTCCCGAGGCTGGTAGGCGGGATCTTCGGCGCAGAGCACCTCGGGGCTCCAGCCCGTCGTCGACAGGTAGCGGGCCAGCTTGAGGACGCGCAGCACCCCGCCCCCGCCCAGGGGCGGGAAGTGGTAGGCGGTCAGCAGGACGCGGCGGCTGTCTCGGCTCATCAGTGAAGGGGCTCAGTGGTCGTTGGGCGGATACCAGGTCTCCAGGATGCGGGCCAATTGCTCGGCCCGGCGCGGGGCGGCGAAGGCGGCGCGGGCGGCCGGCGGCGTCGGACGGGCCAGGGGCCCGGATCCATCGAGGGCGGCGGCGAGCGCTTGGCGGATAGCCGCTTCCTCACCGGGCCTCAGGGTCAGGCCGATGCCGTAATGCTCCAGGGTGCGGCGGGCGGCGGCGTTGTCCGAGACCAGCAGGATCGGCCGTCCCGAGCCGATGTAGTCCGAGGTGCGCCCGGGCAGGCCGTGGGGGTTGTCGGCGGCGACGGTCAGCAGCAGCAGGTCGGCGCGGTGCATTTCGGTCAGGCTGCGCGTGTAGTCGACCTGGCCGGTCCGACGGACCAACTCGGCGCAGCCCAGCTTCGCGGCGGTCTCCGCCACGCTCGGTCCGTTGGCCGAGCCGACATGGAGCAGCTCCAGCCGCCGTTTCGTGGTTGTGGACAGGGTGCGCAGCGCCTCGAGCACCGGAAGCACCCCCTCGTCGCCCCGATAAGTGCCCACCAGGGCCACGGTGAAGCGTTCGGAGTCGGGCTGATGGTCGGGGCAGCGGGCGTGCAGGGCGGGGTCGAAGCTCAGCGGGGCCGTGGCGATCTTGCCGGAGGAGGCCGGGTGGCGATCGCGGAGCAACTCGGCCTCGACGGGGGAGGCGCAGAGCAGAGCGCGGGCTCGCTCGACGGCCCGGCGCTCTCCCCGGCGCGCCGCCGGTTCGGCCAGCAAACCCCGGGAGTTGACCACCCAGCCGCCGACCCAACGGTCGCCCAGGTGGGCGGTCCAGGGCAGATGCAGGGCGCGGGCCAGGCGGTCGGCCAGGGCCAGGTGGCTGAAGGGCGGGGCGATGACCAGCAGGGCGTCGTAGCGTCCGCCGCGCCCCAGCCGCCGTCCGGCGGCGTAGAAGAAAGGCGCGCTGAGCACCTTGGGATCGGGAACGAGCAGGGCGTGCTGCAACCGGGAGAGCGGTCCGCCGTGGCGCAGACCGCCCTCGCCCATGTTCACCCGAAAGCCCGGGCCTTTGAGCAGGCGCAGCAGGCGGGCCGGGTCCAGGGAGCCGGCGCGGTGGACCGGAGCGTGGGGCGCCAGTTCGGCGGCCAGGGCCTCGTCGTAGGCGTAGTAGGCGATCGGCTTGACGGTCAGCACCTCGGGGCGCCAGCCGTAGTCCGCCAGGTACTTGGCGTAGGGGATGACCGTCTTCACGCCGCCCATCCCCAGGGGCGGGTAGTAGTAGGCGATGATCAGCAGACGCTTCATCGCTCCCCCTCCCCTCGGCGGACCAGGTCCTCCCAGGCCCGGGCGATCCCCTCCAGGTTGTGGCCCAGCTCGCCGCGCCGGGCGACGAGGCGACGGTTTTCGCTCACGGCGGCTGCGCGTTCGTCTCGATTGTCCAGGGCGGTCAGGATGCGCTCCGCCAGGGCGTCGGCGTCCAGGGGCTCATAGAGGGTGCCCCGGGCGCCGGTCAGCACCTCGCGGTTGGAGGCGTGGTCGGGGACGATGGGGTAGGCCCCGCAGGCCAGGGCCTCGATCAGTGAGAAGGCGTAGGCGTCCACGGGAACGGTGACGACGTAGAGGGCGGCGCGACCCAGAGCCTCGCCCACGGCGGCGGAGGGCCGCGCTCCGCGGAAGCAGACGGCTCCCTCCAGGCCGAGTTCCCGGGCCAGGGAGCGCAGCTCATCCTCGGCGTTGCCGGTTCCGAGCAGCTCCAGACGCAGTCCGGGCCGACGCTTGCGGGCTTCGGCCAGGGCTCGCAGCAGGACATCGACGCGGTAGAAGCGGTCCAGGGTGCGGGTGTGGACGATCAGCTCCCCGCGCTCGGCGGCGGATCGTCCCGGCGGGAAGGCGGCGGGGTCGACCCCCTTGGGCCAGACGGCCAGGCGCTCGGGCCGCGCTCCGTAGCGCAGCAGGTGGGGGACCATGGCGCGCCCGGCGGCGGTTACGTGGTCGGCGCGACGAACCACGAAGCCGGCCCGCAGGCGGTCGGGCAGGCTGCGCTCGGTGATCAGCGGCACCTCGGGACCCCAGCAGGTCAGGGTCCAGGGGTGCCGATCGAGCAGAGCGGCGATCAGTCCGTAGTTGGTCAGGTAGTGGGCGCTGACGAGGTGGGGGCGGAAGCGGCGGAGGTAGTCGCGGACCGTATCCAGGGCGCGCAGACTGTCGAGGAGGCCGGCGCGGCGGTCCGGGCGCAGGTTGAGCTGGTCCTCCACCAGTCGCGGTCCGGCCTGGATGCTGACCAGGGCGCAACGGTGCCCGCGCCGCTGGAAGAAGCTCAGCCAGCGCGGAGTGTGGACGCTGTCACCGGAGGCCAGAAAGAGGATGCGCATAGTGTCCCGGGGCCGGGGGCCACGGGATTATAGCACGGCGGGCGTGGGATTGCGGCGAGGGGGTTAGTCGCAGAGGGCCAGGATCTGCTCGGCGCCGACGGAGGCGGCCAGTTCCCGGCAGCGCTCGGCGGCCAGTTCGGCGTAGTCGGGCTGAGCTGTGCGGCGGTAGTAGTCGACGGAGGCCCGCCAGGCCAGGGCGGCCTCGTAGGGCATCGCCAGCTCTTCGAAGCCGTTGCGGGCGCGGTTGAGCTGCAGGTCGGCCTGGCGCAGCCAGCCGGCCGCCAGCAGGGCGCGGCCGTAGGCCAGGGCTGCCAGGGCGTCCAGAGGCGGTTCCTGCTGGGTCTCGGCCAGCTTGACGGCCCGGCTGCCCGCGGCCTGAGCGCCGTCGATGTCGCCCTTGTTGAGTCGTCGCCAACTGGTCACGGCGGCGGTGTACTTGGGCTCGACGGGCTCGGCGATGGCCCGGGCGTGCTCCTCGGCCCGGGTGACCAGGGCGTCGATCTCGTCGCCGGCGCGGGCGATGGTCAGATACCAGGCCAGCTCCAGCAGGTAGAGGTGGGCCAGGCGGCGCTCGCCCAACTCCTCCTTGAACCTGATCGCCTCATCGTAGCAGCGGCGGCCGTCGGCCAAACGGTTCCGTCGGAAGGCGGCGGCGCCCAAACCCGCCAGGGAGCCGGCCTGACTCGACGGGTCCGCGTGGGTGCGGTAGATCCCCAAGGACTTGCGCAACCGTTCCTCGGCTTCGGCGTAGTCGCCAAGTTGCAGGGCCAGCATCCCCAGCCCGTGGAGGACGTTGCCCTCCCAGCGGCTGTTGCCGCCGCGCCGGAAGAGCTCCAGCGCCCGCAGGAAGTTGCCGCGGGCCTCGAAGAAGTCGCCGCGGCGGGTCAGCAGCAGGCCCAGGTTGCACAACGCCCCGCCGCGGAAGCGGTCCTGGCCGGTTTTGGCCGTCAGCACCAGGCAGTGCTGGTACTCCCGCTTGGCGGCCTCGTACTCGCCGGCGCTCTTGTGAACGTTACCCAGATTCAGCCGTGACACCGCTTCGCGGGGTTTATCCTTCAGCTCGGCGAAGGTCTCGGCGGCTCGGCGCAGCATCTGCTTGGCGCCGACGGTTCGGCCTCCGCGCTTGTAGATGACCCCCAGGTTGGCGCAGGCCACGGCTTGGGAGCGCAGGCGTCCGTGACGTTCGGCCCGGTCCAGGTTCCAGCGCAGCACGGACTCGGCGGCGTCATACTCGCCCAGGACCCGATAGGCCCAGCCCAGCAGGGTGTTGGTTTCGAGGATCAGGCTCAGCTCGTCTTCATCGCGGAGCTGCTCCAGGGCCGCCTCCAGTACCGCCACCGCCTCCGGGGCGCGCTCCAGCAGCTTGTGGACGCGGCCCAGCTCGAGCCGGGCCTTGATGAGGCCGTCGTCGTCGCCGTGTTTGTTCGCCACTTCCCGAGCCAGCTCGGCCATCTCCAGGGCCCGCGTGCCGTCGCCGTCGAGCCGGGCCGCTCCGGCGCGGTAGAGCAGCAGGCGGACGCGCTGGTCGGGTTCCAGCTCGTCGCCGGAGCCCAGTTGCAGGAACAAATACTGGAGCTCCTCCTCGTCGCGACGCTGATAGGCGGCGTCGAGACGATCCAGCAGCCGTCGCAGCTTGTCCTGGACTGGGGACTTATCGGCCATTTATCCAGCGGGGTGATGGTCACGGCGATTGAGACGGCCTATGCTGATAAAAACCCTTCAAACTAAGTATACCAGCCGCCCGAGGGCATTCCAAGCCAAGATGAACGGTAATACAATCAAGATGGAGCCAAATGCTGGCTCCATCTTGAATGGCTGTGCTCTTGTTCTTAGGGTTCCACCTTAACGCTCGACGACCATGCGTCGGGTCAGGGTTACTTCGTCGACGCTGAGGCGGTAGAGGTAGACGCCGGAGGCCAGCGGGGCGGTGTTGACGGTGGCGTTGTGGGCGCCGGCGCTCAGGGCGCGCTCGTCGATGACCCGCTGGACCAGACGGCCCGAGATGTCGAAGAGCTCCAGGTTGACCGTCGCGGCGGCGGGCAGCTCGAACTCGATCCGCGCCAGATAGTTGGTCGGGTTGGGATGGCTCTGACGCAGGACGGGGCGCAGCCCGTAGCCCTCGCCGGGAGCCGTGCCTATCACCGGTCCGAAGGTGGAGACTTCACCGTCGTCGGCGGTGACGCGCACCTTGTAGGCGTAGTGTCCGCCGGCCGCGCAGTCGCGGTCGAGGTAGGCGACGCTTTGGTTGCCGGGCAGCGGAATATCGTTGAGCTTGGTGTAGCTCGTTTCGATGTCGGCCTCGGCGGCCGGGGCGCGCAGCAGGTCGTAGGCGGCGGCCTGCTGCTGGGTGCTCCAGCTCACCAGCACGCCCTCGTCGCGGGTGGCGGTGTCGATGACGAGGTCGTCGACGGCGGCGGGATCGTAGAAGTAGACCTGGATCTGGTTGACCGTGGGCGAGAAGTCGGGATTGGTCGTGCCCATGTCGACGCGGTACTGGAAGAAGCGCAGACCCTCGCCCATGGCGTCGCCGATGTTGAATATCTCATCGTATGGTCCGATCCAGGCGGCGTTGACGCAGTCGTCATAGCTGTCGCCGCCCCGGATGTAGTACTCGATGGTGGTGTCGGGGCGCTCGGTTTCATTGAAGAAGAAGGTGTGCCAGTCCGGGTCCTCGATTTCGGTGTCCAGCACCGAGCTGTGGAGGGTTCCCGTGGTGCGGTAGCCCTCGGTGATGTCCCACCAGTCCACGGTGTCGTCGGTGTTGGCCGTGGTCAGACCCAGGGGGGCGCGGGTGTCGGTGAAGCTGCCGCTGACCACGCCGTGGGCGCCGTCGTAGCCGGTGGCCCAGCTTCGCTGGGTGAAGTTCATCGAACCGTCGTTGTCCCACCAGTCCAGGGTGTTGGCGGTCTGGGAGGCCGAGAGGATGTCGTAGTCGCCGTCGTAGTCGGCGTCGATGGGTGTCACCTCGCGGCAGCCGCTGTAGCCGGTGGCGATCGAATGGTGGGTGAAGGCGCCGGTTCCGTCGTTCTCGTACCAGTCGATGCGACCGTTGCGGCTGCTGGTGACCAGGTCGAGGTCGTTGTCCCAGTCGATGTCCTCGGCCACGCAGCTATAGGCCTGGCTGACGCCGGTGTCGATGACGTGTTCGATGAAGGCCGCCGTCGGGTCCGTCCAGTTCTCGTCGTACTCCCACCAGACGATCTCACCGTTGCCGCGGCAGGAGAAGGCCACATCGATCCAGCCGTCATCGTTGAAGTCGCCCGAGGCCAGGCCGATGTTCTCCGCTCCGTTGTGGCCCGAGGCCACCAGGACGTGAATGGCCCAGTCGAAGTCGCCCTCGCCGGAGTTCCAGCCCAGGTTCTCGAACCACTTCAGGGCCGAGCTCTGATAGGCTCCGGCGAAGATGTCCAGATCGCCGTCCTGGTCGAAGTCCACGGCGACACCCATATCGACCTGACTAAAATCGGGGTCGATGACGTGCTCGGTGAAGCTGCCGCCGTCGTTCTCGAACCAGGAGAAGTGATGACTGCCCTGGTCGATGCCGATGATCAGATCACCGTCCATGTCGAAGTCCAGGTCGACGAAGTTGTAGGCCACATAGGCCGTACTGGGGATAATGGTATTGGCGGCGCTGAAGACCCCATTGCCCTGGTTCTCGAACCAGACGAAGTCCTCGCTGGCCGATGAGGAGGCGAAGACGTCGTCGTCGCGGTCGCTGTCGATGTCGCCGGTCTTGGCGTAATAGGCCGCGTTCTGTGTGCCCACGGCGTGCTGGGTCGGGGTCAGGTTGGGCTGGAAGCCCAGCCAGAGGTTGCCCCAGTAGTAGAAGTTGATACCGGCGCCGCTGGCGAAGGCCTCGCCGAATTCGGTCACCGGGCCGGGCTCGCTGGGTCCGTCGACCCAACTGTCTTGGACCCGTACCAGGGCCTGAGCCCCGATAAGGCCGAGTCCCAGAACGATCAGTAGGATGAGTCCCTTTTTCATGTCGCCTCCCTGTAATGGTAGAGGGGAAAAGAAGATAATGCCGAATTGGTAGACTTCCCTAGGATATCTACCGCTAATATATAGTAAAAAATGGGTGGCGGCAAACACTTTTCTTGGAAAACAGTAGTTCCGCTCGACTTAGGAACCGATTTGACATGATCGAACTACGTCGACGATGCTGAAGCGGCCGATCGCGATTGGTGAGAATCCGCGCCGGGACTGCTTTGCGCGATGGTCGACCCCGGGCGGTCGGCCGACGATGTCACCAGCGGGATATCGATTTGAGCTCCCGTCATCCCAAGGATGATGTCTGGTCGGCTGCTTTTCCTCCACTTCGAAACCTGCGCTGACCAAGGTGAGGGGATTGATTTCGGTCGTTAAGCTCGGGGCTTCCGCGGCCCGTTGAATGAATTGTGCGGTCGTTCCCGAGCGGATGGATCGGCTGGACTGACTGATAGTGGGCTTTCATGGTGTCACCTATCGCTGTTGCTCCCGACCCCGGCGATTCTGTGCTTCGCAATCAGCTCACTTTATCTGAACTCATACCCGCCGTCTCAATGCATTGAGGTGCTTGACATACAATCTTGCCGCGGTCTGTTATGGTCAAGTTATCCCGTCCCCAAACACAATCGTCCCTTTCCCGAACCGTGATCAGCAATCGACCCACGATGAGATGCCCATGCCGCGCAAGCCGCGTTAACCGGTTCGAGACAACCGCTGGGAATCGTGATCGCGGGATAAATGCGCGGCGGGGTCTTGCGCGCCGCCCCCCGCTTATGCTAAGCTACCCGTCCGTTCTTCACGGTCTTCCGGGGTGCTGACGCTCTACACCACCCCGCGACCGTGGCTCTCGCCCCACGAAGGACAAACAACGCTCAAGCCGGGCGTTCCAGCAGTCGAGGACCATCATGCAGCGCATCCACCGCCTGGAGACCGACCAGCTCAAGGATCAGGTGCCCGAGTTCAGCGTCGGCGACACCGTCGAGGTCTCCGTCAAGATTTCCGAGGGTTCCAAGACCCGTATCCAGAAGTTCCAGGGCATCGTCATCGCCCGCAAGCACGGCGGCCTGCGCGAGACCTTCACGGTCCGGCGGACCACCGGCACCGGCAATATCGGCGTCGAGCGCATCTTCCCCCTGCACTCGCCCAACCTGACCGATATCAAGGTGTTGCGTTTTGGCGACGTCAAGCGGGCCAAGCTCTACTATCTGCGCCAGAAGATCGGCCGCGCCGCCCGGGTCAAGGAGAAGCGCCTGCGCTGATCCACCCGTGCCGCTGACAACCGTTCGCCGGGGCCACGCACCACTCGTGGCCCTTTTTCGTAAGGTCGTCAGGGCACGAGCGATCCGCGAGTCGAATCAGCGCCTTGACAGCGGTGAAGGACTGATCCAAGGCTCGGCCGAACATCGCCTGGACTTGAACGTTGCATCTGGTCGGCGCTCTCCAGCAACCTGTCATCAGGCCGCTAAGTTCAATCCGGCTGTGGACAGGCGGGGCCGCGTTCCCGACTTTCTCTTGGCGACGTGTTCGCAAACCACGCGAGGGATGAGCGGTCTCAAGCGCCGCCCTGCAACAGCGGAACACCACTCCGGACGAGGCTTCGGTCATGCTCGATTTCATCCTGCTCTGGCACCAGCACCAGCCCCGCTACCGGGACCCTTTCGCGGCGGGGACCCGGGGCGTCTACCGCCTGCCCTGGGTGCGCCTGCACGCCCTGCGCGACTACTTCGGCATGGCCGCTAGGCTGTGGGAGTCACCGGGGATGCGCTGCGCGGTCAACCTGACCCCGGTGCTGCTGGATCAACTGGCCGACTACCGGGCCGGCTGCACCGACCGGCTCTGGGAGCTGACCCGGGACGCCCCGACGGGCCTGAGCGCCCCGCGGCGCCTGGAGCTTCTGCGTGACGGGTTCGACGCCGACTGGGAGCGCCAGGTGGGCATCCACCCGCGCTACGCCGAGCTGCTGGAGCGCTACGGACGGCTGAGCGGTCAACTGGGAGAGCTGGACCTGTGGCGGGAGCGCGCCGATCCGCGTTTGAACGATTTCCGCGCCCGGGCCGCCGCCCTGCCCCGCCGCGACATCATCGATCTGGCGGTCTGGATCAACCTGGCCTGGTTCCCCGTCGAGCTGCGCCGCGCCGGCTGGGTCACCCCCTGGGGCGAGGAGCTTTCCGTCGCGGGCTTGATCGAGAAGGGCCGCGACTTCGACGCCGCCGACATCGCCGAGTTGGAGCGCGTCCAGGCGCGGGTCCTCGAGGCGGTCCTCCGATTGCACCGCCTGCTGGCCGAGACCGGCCGGATCGAGCTCACGGCCACCCCCTACGCCCACCCCATCCTGCCCCTGCTCATCGACAGCGACCTGGCGATCATCGACCGAGAAGGCAGCGTCCACCCCGCTCGCTACGCCCGACCCGCCGAGGCCCGGCGCCATATCGAGCGCGGCCTGGCGGTTCTCGAACATGAGCTGGGGACGCGTCCCCGGGGCTGGTGGCCCGCCGAGGGCTCCGTCGGGCAGTGCATGATCGATCCCCTGGCCGACGCCGGAGCCCGCTGGGCCGCCACCGATGAGGGAGTGCTGGAGTCGGCCCTGGGCCGCAAGCCCACCGGAAAGGATTTGGCTCTGCCACGTTTGGTTCACGGGGAGCACGGCGAGTGGCGGCTCTTCTTCCGCGATCACGCCCTCTCCGACGCCATCGGATTTCACTACAGCCGGTTGAACCCGGAGAAGGCCGTCGGCGACCTCCTCTGGGGGCTGCGTCAGCGCTACGCCGAGATCGAGCGCGGCTGTGCGATGGTGATTCTCGACGGCGAGAACGCCTGGGGCGCCTACCCCGACGACGGCCGGGACTTCCTGCTGCGCCTCTACGCCGAGCTGGCCGCCGCCGAGGATATCCGGCCCCTCACCCCCGGTGCCTGCCTGGACGGCCTCGACACCGACGGCGTCGCCTGTCCCGTCCTCGACGGGCTGCCCCACGCCAGTTGGATAGACGAGTTCGGCTCCGCCCCGGGCAACGACCTGGGCACCTGGATCGGCGAGCCCGAGGAGAACGCCGCCTGGGACGCCCTGCGTGTCCTCGGCGAGCGCCTGGACGCTCGGGGGATCACCCCGAGCAGCCACCCGGAGGTCTATGATCACCTGGACGCCGCCCAGGGCTCGGACTGGTTCTGGTGGTACGGCACCGACCAGGCCACCGCGCCCAAGGCCGAGCGGGAGTTCGACCGCCTCTTCCGCGACCACCTGCGAGCCGCCTGGCGCGCCGCCGGTCTGGAGCCGCCCGCCGAGCTCGATCGTCCCATCGCCGGAGACTACCGCGTCTGGACTCCCTCCGACGGCGATGTTACGATTCTCTCCCGCACCAGACTGTTCATCCAGCTCGACGGCGACGCCCGGCGGATCGTCCTCCACCAGCCCGACGGAAGCTCCCGGGAGCTCACACCGCGTCCCCTGGGCGGGGTGATGGGCCTGCCGACCTGCCACCGCGCCGAGGTCGGCTATGTCGAGTCCGGCCGCTACCGCCTCGAACTCGACGACCGCACCTACGTGCTGCGGGTGGAGCGCAGCGAAGCCGGTTGATGGACCAATCCGAAACGGCTGAATACGCTCCAGCGGGCGGTTTGGGTGTGGACCTTCGTTCACCGGGATCCGGCTGTGGGCTTGCGGGCTTTGTGTGATGAACGTATCTGGTAATTGTGATGGGGACTTGGGCTCGGGGCGCGGGTTGCAGATTCCCATCCCGAAGACCCGGAGACGCACACGCCCATCGGCGAGCTCCACCCGCTGGACGCTCGACGATGACGCTGTTGATCGCCAAAGGGGCCGCTGCCTCCCAGGTAATCCCGCGGGTGATTCCCGCCAGATGTTGTTTGAAGTCAAGCCGTTGAGCGGATTCGCCCTGCTGGTCCCGGAGACGAGGGGCACGTGATCCAGGAACCCACACCAGTCCTGCCCGGCGTCCACGTCGCCGTGGGCTCGCCCCTGGCGGTCAACGCCGTGGTCATCCATGATACCGGCCATGATACCGGCCATGACACCGGCAAGGTCGGCGGCGAGGCCGTCATCGTCGACACGGCGGGGACCGCCGGTCAGGGCCGCGCCCTGGCCCGCTTCGCCGTCGAGACCCTCAACGCCCGCCTGGTCGCCGTGGTCAATACCCACGGCCACTCCGACCACTCCTCGGGCAACGCCGGAGCCCTCGACGAGGCCGTCGTCGGCTCCCGGGCGCCGCTTGTGGCCCATCGGCGCTGGTTCGAGACCCGGCGCCGTGAACGGGCGATGATCTCCCGCCGCCCCGCAGTGGACAACCTGGCCGAGCTGCGGCGCCCCGACGTGCTGCTCGAAGGGCGCACGGTCCTGCGCTGCGGCTCCCTGGAGCTAGCCCTGATCCCCGCGCCGGGGCACAGCCCGGACCTGACGATGGTCTACGAGCCGCGCCGGCGCCTGCTGATCGCCTCGGACAACCTGCTGGCCGGCCCCAAACCCGAGAAGCGGGCCATTCCGTACTTCTACTGGGGTGACCCCTGGCAGCTCATCGCGGCTCTCGAACTGGCCCGCAGCCTGGCCCCGGAGTGCATCATCCCCGGTCACGGAGCACCGCTGCACGGTGAGCATGCCGCCGCCGCGCTGGATTTCTCCCTCGACTACCTGCGTCGCCTGCTGGAGGCCGCCGCCGAGCTGCCCCGGGACCTCGAACAGCCGGCCTGGGACGAGCCCCCGACGGCCTGGAAAGAAGCCCTGCCTCCCGAGGCCCTCCTCGACAAGACCCCG
>WJMB01000239.1 GCA_014728185.1 Candidatus Coatesiibacteriota bacterium | reverse complement strand
GCGCAGCCCGGCTCGCTGCGGTGGCGACAGTCGCCGAAGCGACAGTCGTCGCTATACCGGGCGATGTCGGGGAAGAGCCCGGCCAGCTCGGCCGCCGTCACACCCCAGAGAGCGAAGACGCGCATCCCCGGCGTGTCGGCGACGTACCCCCCGCCCAGGGGGAAGAGCTCGGGGCTGGTGGTGGTGTGGACGCCCTTGTCCGAGTAGTCGGAGACCGCGCCGACGCGAAGGTCGAAGTCGGGGAAGCAGGCGTTGAGCAGGCTGGACTTGCCCACGCCGCTGCGTCCGGCCAGCAGGGTCAACCCCGTGCCGAGCAGCCCGCGCAGCTCGTCGATCCCCCGACCGTCAGCGGCGCTGACGACCAGACAGCGGTACCCGGCGGTGCGGTACGGGGCGGTTAGGCCGGCGGCCGCAGCCGGCTCGACCAGGTCCAGCTTGTTGAGAACCAGCACGCATTCCAGCCCATGGAGCTCACCGGCGCAGAGCAGGCGGTCGGCGAAACGCGGGTTGAGGGGCGGGCGGTCGCAGGCGGCGACGACCAACAGGCGGTCCGGGTTGGCGATCAAGACATCCTCGCCGGGGCGCCGGGTCTCGAGGCGTCGTCGTGAGAGTGCGCTGCGCCGCTCTTCGACCTCGAGGATGCGCCAGAGGTCCAGATTGGTCTCACCGGCGGGCTCGACGTGAACCCGATCCCCCGGTGCCAGGGCCGTGCCGCCCCGGCGGCGGGCCTCCCGGCGGCGGCTCTTGGGCAGGAAGCACGACAGGCGCTCGCCGTCGGCATCGACGAAGCAGACGTTGCCTTCGATGCGCAGCACGACGCCGCGACGGCGCTCAGCCATGCAGCTCCTCGAGCCTGGCCAGAACCTCGTCGACGTGGCCCCGGACCTTGACCTTCGGCCAGGCCGCCTCGATCGTGCCGTCGGGACCGACGATGAAGGTCATCCGCCGGGCCGAGGAGCCGCCCTTGTCGGCGCCGAAGGCTTTAACCGCCTTCCGCTCCGGATCGGTCAGCAGAGTGAAGGGCAGCTCGTACTTGGCGCTGAAAGAGGCGTGGCGCTTGAGCGAGTCCGTAGAGACGCCGAAGACGGGCACACCCAGGGCCTGGACCCGACCGAAGCTGTCGCGGAAGTCGCAGGCCTCCCGGGTGCAGCCCGGGGTGTTGTCACGGGGGTAGAAGTAGATCACGTAGCGCTTGCCGGCCAGCTCGTTTGCGGAGTGCTCCGCGCCGTCGGTGCCGGGCAGCGACCAGTTCGGCGCGTTATCGCCGGGTTTCAGGGGTTCCATGTCCTCTCCGATCGTTGATCCCGGAATCGTTGCGCAATCATCGGGTTCTATGTTCTCTGTTGCCGCTGGATCAGTATACTATGTCAGATCAGCGCCGTTTTTCCATTCTACCAACAGTAACATCGTACCGTTACCCAACTGGTTTAGGTCCGTTTTCTCGTGAAGCCGGAGTGACGCTGAGGAGCTGTTTTCATCGGGCCTCCGGCAATCGGCGAAACCTGATGCAAGGAACGGTGGTGGTCCCCGGAGGCTGTCAAAATAGCCGATGGCTGACAGACTTTCCTCCAGTATAGCCTAAATGAGATAAACTTTCATTAAAGCCGGGGCGACCCTAACACCCGCTGGCAATCGTACGAGTGCTGTTCTATAATACACCCCGCGTCGACGCGCCGCCCCGAGTTCATCCTCCCCGCCTTCCGGAGCCCGTAGATCCATGAGCTACCAGGTAATCGCCCGCAAGTGGCGGCCCCAGCTTTTCGGCGAGGTCGTCGGCCAGGAGCACATCACCACCACGCTGCGCAACGCCGTGGCGCGCGACCGGGTGGGCCACGCCTACCTCTTCGCCGGACCGCGCGGCGTCGGTAAGACCACCACGGCGCGGCTGCTGGCCAAGGCCCTCAACTGTGTCGAGGGGCCCACCCCGGACCCCTGCAACACCTGCGAGCATTGCCGGGCCATCGCCGCCGGAGCCGACGTAGACGTCATAGAGATCGACGCCGCCTCCAACCGAGGCATCGACGAGATCCGCGCCCTGCGGGAGAACGTCAAGTTCGCCCCGGCCGGCGCGCGCTACAAGGTCTACATCATCGACGAGGTCCACATGCTCACCCGGGAGGCCTTCAACGCCCTGTTGAAGACCCTGGAGGAGCCTCCTCCCCACGCCCTGTTCATCCTGGCCACCACAGACCCGGACAAGCTGCCGCCGACCATCCTTTCGCGCTGCCAGCAACTGACCTTCCGGCGCATCCCCGCCGAGGCCGTGGCCGAGCTCCTCGAACGCATCGCCGCAGAGGAGGGCTTTCTGCTCGAGAGCGAGGCCGCGCTGATGCTGGCCCGCTCCGCCGGCGGCGCCGTCCGCGACGCCGAGAGCGCCCTCGAACAGCTCTTCGCCTTCGCCGAGGGTGAAATCAGCGTCGAGGACGCCCGGGCCGTGCTGGGCAAGGTCGACCGTGAGCAACTGGGCGCGCTGTCCCGGGAGATCATCGAAGGCGACGCCGCGGCCCTGGTGGTCCGCTTGGGAGGCATCGTCGACTCCGGCGTCGATCCCCGGGTGGTCGCCGAGGAGCTGCTGGCCCTCTGGCGGGACTGCTTCCTCGTCGCCCTGGGGGGGGAGGCCGCCGCCGCGGTCCAGCCCGCCGACGACGAACTGGCCGCACTCTCCCCAACCGAGGGCTGGCTGGCCCGCCTGGCCGTCTTGCGCCGCAGCCTGGGAGAGTTGAAACTCTCCCGTCAGCCCCGCCTGGTCCTCGAACTGACCCTGGTCGAGCTGGCCAGGATGCCCGAGCTGCTTCCCGTGGCCGAGCTGGCCGAGAGGCTGGAGACGGGCGCATCCGAGGCGCCCCGGCGAGGCGACGTAAAAAAAAAGACCTGAGCCGCGATGAAATCCCGGTGCGTACCCCGGAACCTGAGCAAGCCGACGGCGAGTCCCCCGGCGGCGATCCCTCCCGGCGCTGGACGGATTTCCTCAACGCACTGCGCCGCGAAAGCACCACCGTGGCCGCCTTCTGCGCCGAGGCCTCGCGAATCGAGCCGGCCGGCGACAAGCTGCGCCTGTTCTTCAGCCCGGCCCACCTCTTTCATCAGCAGTCGCTGCGCAAGCTGGAGAACCGCCGCGTCGTCGAGGAGGTCGCCCGCGGTTTCTATGGCGAAGAGCTGCTGTTGGAGGCTCTGGTCGACGATCGACTGGAAGATTCCTCCGAAGGCGACACCGGCGCCCACGAGGGCGGCGGACGCTTGAACGGCCTGCCCAGTGCCGAACGACGGGCCGTCGAGCTGGTAATTGACTTTTTCGACGCCCGCTTGGTGCGTCTAGACAAGGAGAATTGAGCATGGCCCGAGGGATGGGCAACATACTGGGCAAGGCCCAGCAGTTTCAGGCCAAGATGATCGAGGTTCAGGAGCGCCTGCGCGATGAGAGCGTCGAGGGCCTCTCCGGCGGCGGTCTGGTCAAGGCCGTCATGAACGGTCGTCAGGAGCTGACCCGCATCGAGTTGGACGACGAGGTCGTCGACCCTGACGACAAGGACCTCCTCGAAGACCTGATCATCGCCGCCGTCTCCGACGCCCGAAACAAGTCCGAAGAGCTGGCCCGGGAGAAGATGGGGCAGGCCGCCGCTGATCTGGGCATTCCCGCCGCCTTGGCTCAACAGATGATGGGCGGTGGAATGTAACCCCGCTGGTACAATAACATTTTAGCATCTATACTGAACCTTAGGCGTCCGGCTCTCTAGCCGCCGACAAATCGAGACGCGGCTGGTCCGGCAACACGGCTTGATGGCGAGAATCACGGCCTTGGAGCAACCCGAGCGGACCATTTACCCCCTACCAAGCTAGGCTGAAATCGTATCGCACCCTGCTCACAAGAGGCGTCCTGCAGATTGCTTATGGGATTATCACTCGTGCCTGAACAGGCATATGTCGCTAATAGCTATATATAGTGGCTTGTAGCTGTGCTGGTTATTCCTGTTTGTGCGTTGCCTGGTGGCGGAAAGCCAGACTTGCTCTAAGTGGACGCTTCAAATAGAACGCTCTGCTTCGGGAAGCCGCGACTCCTGATTTGCATCTCGGACCTACCAGGTAGAATGAGGCTAAATGCGTTCAAATAGCTGCTTTAGCTAATATGATAACTCTTTGGCTTGTCGATCTAAAGCCTATCACGGGGTATTGACGGCACCTCCGTTCCAAATGCCGCTCTTATCAAGATAACTACGTCGGTTCGGTATCTGGTGACAATCCCTTTCTTATATCGTCATATTGTTGTTATTACATAAGATAAGCCGCCCAATCATCTGTTAACGGCAACCCAAGGTACAGCGAAAAAGATGAGTGAGCACCCCGAGATTCCGGTCATTCTGGCGGGCATCGCCCTGGACCCCAAAAGCCGCAGCCCCGTGATCATCCTGCGGGACAGCGAGCAGCAGCGCATCCTGCCCATCTGGGTCGGCCACTTCGAAGCCAACGCCATCATCGCCGAGCGCGAAAAGATAGACCGCCCACGGCCGATGACCCACGATCTGCTCAAGCGCGTCATACTTTCCCTGGGGGCCACCGTCGAGCGCCTGGTCGTCACTGACATCCGCGAAAACACCTTCTACGCTGAACTTCACGTGACCTCCGGCGAAGAGGAGCAGATCATCGACTGCCGCCCCTCCGACGGCATCGCCCTGGCCCTGCGCTTCGAGGCGCCCATCTTCGTCAGCGAGCCCGTGTTGGTCCACGAGGAGACCAAGCAGCAGGCCACCCTGCTGGAAACCGACAAGCTTTCCGAGTTCATCGACAACATCAGCCCCGAGGACTTCGAAGAGGGCTAGGCTTCGACAAACCGACGATAATCAACAACCGGGCCGCGCGGCCCGGTTGTTCGCATCTCTGCCGGATCACCGAGACACCGGCCGACTAGTCGCTGGACAGACGAAAGGCTCAGCACTTCCGATGCGGAGGCGTTGGCACGTTTCTTGCAGCAGGGCGACTTCGGTCTTGGACGAAGGGGCATCGCATTCCGCAAGAAACGTGCCAACGCCGGGCGAATGAGCGGCTGTTTGCATTTATCGGCCGGTGTCTCGGAGCGGTTTGGGTGAAACGTCACCAGTCAACCAGTGCCGGGTAAGGCAGATGGATGTGGCACTAGATTTCGCCGTCGTTTTTCAGCGACGAGCCCAGGCGCTCGTTGGCGGTGCGCAGTCTGAAGCTGAGCACCTTGGCGACGCGCACGGTTATCTTGAGCGCCACGACGGGATCGACCTCCAT
>WJMB01000238.1 GCA_014728185.1 Candidatus Coatesiibacteriota bacterium | reverse complement strand
CCGTGCAGGCAGTCGGCCTTGGCTTTGTAACCCTCGCCACCGGTGGCGATGATCTGGTTGTTGTTGGCGCGCAGGCGCCAGTACCACTCGTCGTTGGAGCCCTTGTACACCTGGAACTTGGCCATGCTTTCCTCCCCTTGAGCGCTGTGGTTTTATCGGAAGATAAAACAGATAATGCGATACACGAACGGATTGGAATCTATCACCCAGGACGGAGCGAGGCTGATTATCCACTCTCTATCTTGTGAAAGCGCTTGTCCAGGGTCATCGGATAAGAGGCTGCCACAACCCGCTGGACCATCATGGTTAACTTCGGAGGCCGCATTGAGGGCGACGGCTCTGCAACCTGGTTAGACATACCACACGAGCATGGACCTGCGAACGTCGATTCTAAACAGCGTTGGCACTCGACGAAGCGGCTGATACGAGGCTATACCGAATAGAGTTTGGCCTGTAGCCTTAACCCCTCGGCGCCCACTCATTATAAATGCATATTAATAGGCTGCTTGGGAACGTGACGTCCTCATCGAGCCCATGGTGTCAAGCGGTTGGTTTTTGTGCGTCGTGACGTCGCTACGGGATCCTGGGAAGGTGGAAATCCAGGTACCTGCCACAAACATCTCGCTCGATGTGCACACCTAATTGAATTCTTACTGCTATTATCCAATTGTTATCAAGTAGCACCGCAGTCCGTGACAGTAAAGTGATCCCTTGCTCATTTCGCAGGCAGCAGCTCGCTGGACGGTTAGCTGCCAAAGATGTCCAACCTGGAAATGGCAGGCCTTTGGTTTCCTCCTCATCCCTGCTTTCCGGAAGTATTCCGGGACTTTTCCGGGATTTTCGCCAGGATATGAGGCGGGATGCCCGGCTTTCTAACTCCTCGCGCTGATAAAGGCGAAACGCGTTTTCACGCTATAGAGCCGCTCTGGGTTCGATCGTGGCAAATCGAGTCAACTGGGGGCTTTACCCGATGCTTACAGCCCCAATCGGCTATCGGCGTCTATTTACCGTCTATTAGCCGAAGGGTCCGGCGTACTGTTCGATGAGCTCCAGCACCTCGTCGGGTCGCCGGGTCGAGAAGACCAGCTCCCGGTAGTCGGTGTCTTCGAGCATAATAACGACGCGAGGCTGCTTGACCGTGGTGAAGGCCTGGATCCACTTGCCGTCGACCTTGCGGCCCTTGACGCCCCAACCGCCGTAGAAGGAGCCCTCGCGAGAATCGCGTCGCGTCCCGGTCACCGCGGACCAGGGGCGGCTGAGGTGGAAGAAGCCGATGCGCACTTCGAAGCCGTTTTCGCCGATGATGACGCGCAGGTTGCTCAGCGGCACCCAGAACAGGGCCACCAGAATGAGCAGGCCGAAGGCCGTCCAGAAGACGATCGTGTCGGCCCCACCCGACAGCATCGGCGGCAGGACCAGCAGGGTGACCAACAGGGCCAGAAAAGCCAGCCCGAAGAGCAGGTTGGTCCAGAGGCCGAAGATGCGCTCGGTGTAGACGACGTTGGGGGAGTTGTCGGCTGGGACTTCTCCGGGCTGTGTCGTCATGGGCCTCTCCGTTGTTGAAAAGCGTGCCGGATCAGTCGTCGCCGAGGATATCGGCACCGACGGCGCGCTCGACCAGGCGGCGGATGCGCCGGCGTGTGCCGCCGGAGGCGCCTTCGGCGGTGGGAATCAGGGTAATGACGGGCAGGGGTCGATCACCGAAGAGCTCCAGGGTCTCCTGCATCAGCGCACCGAAGTCCTCGGTGATGAAGACGGCCACGGCGTCATCGCGGACGGCCTTGCGCAGGGCGTGTTCGGCCTGGGAGAGGCTTTCCACGCCGACCACGCTGACCCCGAGCACGCGGAACCCGCGCAGTTGGTCCTCGCGGCCGATGAAGTAGATGCTCTCCAGGGGGCGGTCCATGGCTCTCCGGGATATAGGGGGCCGCTACAGACCCAGCCGGGCCTTGAGCCGCCCGGCGGGCAGATCGTTGAGCTTGCCGATGAGCACGAAGCGGACCAGCTCGAGCTCGTTGCGACGGGTGTAGTAATAAGCGATGACGGGCTCGGCGCCGAAGGCGGCCAGCCTGGCCCGGGCCAGGTAGTCGAGCTTGAGTCGGGAGCCGCGCAGGCCCAGGGCCTCCAGGCCCCCCGCGGCGCCCTCGACGGCGGGCAGGGCGGCCTCGGCGTAGTCGCCGCCGCGCAGGTGGTCGGCGGCGGCCTCGCGGTCGCCGTTGCGGGCGGCCTCGCGCAGTCGGGCGACATCCAGGCCGCCGCCGTCGATGAAGGCCCGCCGGGCCAGCTCACCGGGGTCCGGTGCGGCCAGACAGCGGGCCAGGGCGGCCAGGTTTACGAGGTCCGTCTCCAGCTCGAGGTAGCCGGTGAGGAAGGGCAGACCGATCTCATCGGCCAACTCGCGGCGCCGTTGGTAGAGGGCGCGGTCCACCCCCTGCTGTAGCGGGAAGGGATCGCGCTCGTCCTCGTACTCCTCCAGCAGCTCCTCGGCGAGGGAGTCCAGGGGTTCGGGCAGCTCGGCGGGATCGCCGCCCCCGGCCAGAGCCTCGAAACCTTCGACCGGAACGGTGCCCCCGGCGTCATAATCGAAGGGGTGCCCGCTCAGCCGGGAGACCAGGGCGGCCTTGAGGTTGGCGTAATCGACGGCGATCAGCAGGTAGCGGGCCAGCCCACCGTCCCGCGGCAGGCTTTCGGCGAGGAAGCGGCGCAGCTCGGCGTCGCGCTCCTCGAGCATCCCGCGCAGCCCGGCCACACCGGAACCGGCGTCGTAGCCGAACTCGCGCAGCACCTCGACGGCGCCGCGGTAGTCGGCGGCTTCGGCGGCATCGCGCAGGGCCCGCTCGTCGACGAGACGAGTCTCCCGGGCGCGCACCCGGCCCACGGCGTAGATGTAGGCCGGATCACCGGAGAGCTTTATCCGAGCGGGCATCAGCTCTCACCCGGGCTGTCCGGGGCTTCGCCGACGTCCAGCGCTGCCAGCAGCTCGCGCTCGCGACGGCGGCGCAGGCCCTCTATCAGGGCGCGAAAGCCGAAGTTGAACTCCCGCCGGCGACGACGCAGGATGAAACCGCCGCCCAGCTCCCGGCGCTCCTCGGCCAGGGTCAGCTCGCAGCCTTCGACCCCGGAGAGAAACTCCGCGCTCAGGTGCCCGGCCTCGGCCTCGGAGGTGATCACCTCGTAGGCGCCCTCGAGGCCCGAGCCCTCGACGAGACCGGCGAAGAGCCGGCGATAGCCATCGGCGTCCAGGGCGGAGAGATCTTCGACGGCGCGGTCGACGACGGCGTCGAGGAGGCGCTGCTTGACGGCCAAACGCCGCTTGCGCACCTCGAGCTCGGTCATGTCGGCCAGGCGCTCGGCAGTCAGTTCGACCTCGCGCCCGCCCCGGGAGCGGATCTCTCCACGGCGCGCCTCGGCCTTCTCACGGGCCTCGGCGAGGACGCCCTCGGCCTGTTCGTCGGCCTGGGTTTCGATTTCGGCGGCGCGGGCCGCGGCGTCTTCCTCGATCTTGGCGAGAATCGCTTCCAGCGACATGGGCGGTCCTAGATGGCGTTGAGGAGGAAGATGGTGATCAGCAGACCCAGCACGGCGTAGAACTCGACGAAGACGCCCAGAACCAGGGCTTTGCCGCTCTCGCCGGGCTGCTTGGCCGTCAGGCCCACACCGGCGGTGCAGACCTTGCCCTGATGGATCGCCGAAAGCATCCCGGCCAGGGCCACGGGCAGACAGGCCAAGAAGATCTGCAGGCCGATCTCCGGGGTGATGGTTCCCAGGGAGCCGATCTTGTTGAGCGCCAGGAAACCGGCGACGAAGCCGTAAATACCCTGGGTACCGGGCAGAGCCGTGAGCACCAGGTACTTACCGAAGTTGCGGGGGTCT
>WJMB01000237.1 GCA_014728185.1 Candidatus Coatesiibacteriota bacterium | reverse complement strand
GGTGCCGGGCGGCTGTGGCGAATACTTCGTCCGCCGCGTCATCGACGGAGACACCGTCGTGGTCGACGGGCCGGGCAAGGTGCGCCTGTTGGGTATCGACACCCCGGAACGCGACGAGGACGGCTTTTCCGCCGCCCGGGACCGTTTGGCCGAGCTGATCGGCGGGCGCTGGGTGACCCTCCACTTCGACACCGAGCTTTACGACCGCTACGATCGCCTGCTGGGCTACCCGGTGCTGGAGCGGGGCGGCGAGGAGATCGCCGTCTGTGCGTTGCTGGTCGCCGAAGGCCTGGCCGAGCCCCTGTTCTACGATCCCAACCACCGCTTCCGCGACGAGATAACCGCCGCGCTGGACCAGCGCGACGCGGAGGCTGGAAAGGATGCCGATGAGTGGTAAACGCCGCCTTATCATCTGGTTGATCGCCGGCTTGATCGCCGCCGCCGCCGTCGCCTGCTGGTTGACCGGTTACACCACGGTGCCCGACGATCTGGCCAACTACTATGTAATCGACGCCGGTGTGGACAGCGAGCTGGTCAAGGTCGGATCGACGATCTGGCGTTTCCCCCTCTCCGGCGGCCTGGTTTCCCTGCCCCGGGGTTGGCAGGTGATGGAGGCCCGGGTGCCCGTCTCCACCGGCGACGGCGGACTGTTGCTGACGCTGAGCGTCGAGGTCGAACTCGGCGCCGAGGCCGCCCGCCGACTCGTTGCGCGTTACGGCGCCGCCGTCGAGGGCGGCTCGCTGCAGCCGCTGGCCGACGAGCTCTTCACCGACGAAACCTTCTCCGGCACCACCGAAGAGCTCTACGGCCCACGGCGCACGGAGCTGGCCGACGACTTCGCCGAGCGCTTGCGGACCTTCGTCGCCGAGGAGCTGCCCGAGCTGGAGCTCCGGCGGGTCGGCCTGCCCACGGCCACGGGAACCGACGGCCCCCTCTTCGCCAATCCCGATGACGCCGAACCCTGCCGGGTGGTCGTGCTGGGCTTCGACGCCCTCGAGGACACCCTGCTCGAGCCGCTGATCGAGATGGGCGAACTGCCCAACTTCGCCCGGCTGCGCCGCGAGGGATACCTCGGGGTGCTGCGTTCCGAGGAGCCCTACTTCTCGCCCATCGTCTGGACCACCTTCGCCACGGGAAAGCCCGCCGCCGAACACGGACTGGTGGCGTTCACCCGCCTGGACCCGGAGACCGGCGTCAAGGTGCCGCTCTCCTCCAACGATCGCGAGGTCGAGGCCTTCTGGGAGTTCCTCGGACCCCTGGGCCGCCGCAGTCTGACCGTCAACTGGTACTACTCCTGGCCCGTGGGCGAGATCGACGGAGTCTGCCTGACCGACCTGTTCTGGGAAAAGACCTACGGCCGCGGCGTGGCCCTGGACAGCGAGTTCACCGAGCTCGAGGGCCGACTGTACCCTCCCGAACTGGAGGAGGAGATCAAGACCGCGGTCGAGGAGCGGCCCTACGTCTCCGAAGACGACTACGCCTACACCGATGTGCTGGAGATCGTCCCCCGCTTCGCCGGCGAGCTCGAGCAGGGCGTCGAGCGCTTCCCCCTGCCCAACTTCCTGACCCACGACATCCGCGCCGCCAACGCCTTCCTGTACCTGCTGGAAAACGAAGACTGGCAACTGGCCGCGCTCTATCAGGACCTGCAAGACAAGATCCCCCATTCGGCCTGGCCGGCCCACGCCCACTACTGGGAGCGCCTGACCGGGACCCCCTCCCACCAGCCGCCCATCCCGCCGGAGCTCAAGGAACTCACCGACAAGATGGGACCCCTGGTCATCGAGACCTACCGCTTGGCCGACAAGATCCTCGGCCTGGTGATGGAGATGGTCGATGAGGACACCGTTGTGCTGGTGATCAGCGATCACGGCTTCGGCTCGCTGGACCCGCCCCGCCCGGTGCCCACCAGCCGCTACGGCAGTGAGCGGATGTACTTCTGGCACGATCCCACCGGGGTGGTCGGCCTGTGGGGTCCCCACATCCGTCGGGGAGCCTCGGGTCCGGAGATGACCATCTACGACTTCCTGCCCACCGTCCTGGCCCTGCTGGGGCTGCCCCCGGCCGGGGATATGCCCGGACGCATCCACGAGGAAGCCCTCGAGCCTGACTACCTTGCCTGGCTGCGCGGGTACGCCTTCGGCGAGCCCCCGACCACCTACGAATCCGGCGCCGAGCGCGAGACCGTCGAGATGCC
This sequence comes from Candidatus Coatesiibacteriota bacterium, assembly GCA_014728185.1. Taxonomy (GTDB): domain Bacteria; phylum RBG-13-66-14; class RBG-13-66-14; order RBG-13-66-14; family RBG-13-66-14; genus WJMB01. The sequence goes on along the minus strand of WJMB01000237.1, from coordinate 5,266 downwards.
CGACGCCGTCGGCGAGGAAACCATGGAGCAACTGCGCGCCCTGGGCTACCTTCAGTAAGCCGGGCTGACATCGGACCACGTTTACTGATATACTTTGCTTAGCTCGGCGGGTGAGCGGGCTTTCGCGACGACAGCCTCGGTAACGGACAGTCGCGCCGGAGCCGATCGGCCGTGTTGATTGTGTGATGAGCCCACCGGACGGACAACTCCGCTCAAGCTTCACCGCAACAATTGGTCAGGGATCATGCAACCCGCCTGGACCGGATCATGACCCTAATCTGCTGATAGCGCGCGTGGTGTTCCGCATTTTCTTGGCTTAGGGCAGTTGGTCGAGCGGTGGCGGCGAAGAAAGGCGTGATCTGCAGCACTTCCAAATGTTGGCACACTTGTATCTGTCCTGAAAGCAGACGGTTATCCCTTTTTATGTTCACTTATGCCAAGCAATAGGTGCATCTTGCATGATGAGTGGTTGATTCAAATGAGGAATCCCCGGGGCTGTGGGTGCCCAGCAAACCGCTTCCCTCAGCCTGATCATGGCCGGACATGTTCCATGATGCCCTGTTAATCGAGGAGTCTTGAAGCACGGCAAGGACGCGCTTATCGCACCGAAAACCGCCGGGTCCCCGTTTCGATCACAGATCGATCGCCACAACCAGAGAACAACCTTCGAGAGCGGCTTCGGCCACCGAGCGGGCCGGAACCCGCTGAAAGGACACGCCTTATGAAGATGGGTGAAGAGGTTTACAAGAAATTCGGCCGCGAGTACAAGGCCGGCGAGGTGATCTTCAAGGAGGGCGACATCGGCGACGAGATGTTTATCATCTACGCTGGCAAGGTCGCCATCACCAAGATGAGCCGAGACATCGAGACCACTCTAGCCGTTTTCGACGAGGGCGAGTTCTTCGGCGAGATGGCAATCATCGACAACCAGCCGCGCTCGGCCACCGCCCGATCCGTGTCGGCCTCCAAGCTCATCGTCCTCTCCTCCGACATCTTCGAGTCCCAGATCTCCACCAACCCAAAGCTCATCATGCGCATCCTGCGCAAGATGTCCAACCGGATGCGCGAGGCCGACCGCAAGATAAAGACCCTGCTCTACCGCGACAACTCCTCGCGCATCACCGGCACGATGATGCTGCTCTGCCAGAAGCACGGCGAGGCCAAGTCCGGCGGCGGCATCAGCCTCAAGAAAGAGTTCGCCCTCACCGAACTCACCGGCATGGTCGGCCTGCCCCGACCCAAGGTCGAAGAGATCATCCAGACCCTGGTGCGCGCCAAGGTGATGGAAATCCAGGGCAATGAGATGATCATCTACTCGATGGAACACCTCGAACGCTTCATGAACTACCTCGAGATGAAAGAGCAGTTCGGCGACGCCTGAACCGACGACGGCCCCCCGGGCGCGCCCCGGTGGTCACGGAGGCGATGGGTAGTCGGCGGCTTGTGTAACGCCGCCGGACGACGAGTCTCCGTCGCTTACCAACCACGCCCGCTTCAACGTGGGGGGAACCGATGCGGCAGAGGGCTCCCTGGACGGACTACCCGGGATTGCGAGTGCCCACCGGCCGATGGTGACCGCAATTGCCGCGTTCAATCAACGAAGCCGCCGGATTGCCGCGCTGGGATGATCGAGTAATCGAGTCTTGTCAGCAAAGGGTCTAACAAACGTATGGCATCATGGAACGTGATCGGACCAAGCAGGCCCGATAAAGGGAGGGGCAATGAGTCCTTGGTAGCCACACTATTTTGCCGCGATTGGCCGCCGATTCTTTATGCTGTTATAAAATTGCTTGTTATTGCTGCGAATGCATACATTGTGCATTTCGAGATTATATCGAATATACACTGCAGAAATGCTGCTTTGATAATAATCACGTACCTTGTCGCCCCCACATTTTGGCTGCGCGTTTTGTGACAGATACTACTGGATCTACACATGTATTATCAGCAGGTTACAAGCACGATCAGGTCCGAACTGGGTGCATAATCCCAAACGTCAACAAAACGTAAACTAGGTGTAAAACAGACTTCAACGGTTGAAGCTCGTCAGCGAGTGTGACTCCAATCCGGGGAGGAGCCCTGGCCGAAAGCAGACAAACCGGCAAGAGCACCCGCGGGATGCGGATGGGCAAGAAGCTGCTGATTACCCTGCTGGTGGCCTCCCTGGCCACCCTGGCGGCCTTTCTGCTCAACCTGACCGGCTATTTCGAGGAGTTCGAGCTGTCCACTATGCGGGCCCGTGTCCGCGCCAAGGGACGCGATTTCCCGGGCTCCGACAACCCGGGCGCCAAGGTGCCCGGTATCGTCATCGTGGCCATCGACGACCGCAGCCTGCTGCCCCCCGAACAGGAGGGGCTGGGCCGCTTCTTCGACTGGAGTCGTGAGTACTACGCCCAGGTCCTCGATGTGCTGCGGTTGGCCGACCCGGCCGCCGTCGTTTTTGATATCCACTTCCTCGAACCCGCCGGAAACCCCGACTACCCACGCCTGAGCCGGAAGGTCCTGGCTGAGAGCGAGAAGGTCGACGAGCTGCGCGCTTGGCTGGAGCTCCACGATGAGGACGAGGTCTTCGCCGACGCCGTGGAGCGCACCGGCAACGTGGTGATGGGCATGGCCGCCGTCGAGTACTCGAGCCTGGAGCAGTTGCGTGAACTCGCCGGACACCCCTACGAGGCCTTCGCCCTGGAGACCGACCGCGAGACCCAGCGCAACCTCTATCAGTACGCCGGCTATCACCCGCCCATCCCAGAACTGACCGCCTCCTCGCACATGCTGGGCCACACCAAGATGCATCCCGAGGACGAGGTCATCTGGCGGGTGCCCCTGGCCATCAGCGCCCAGGGCGAGCGACCCGGCGAGATGCTGGCCTATCCCAGCCTGGCTCTGGCCGCGGTGGCCACGGCCAAGGATGTGCCCCTCGAGGAGATCCGCTTCGATCCGGCGGTGGGCTTCCATTTGGGCGACAGGCTCACCGTGCCCACCACCCCCCAGGGCGAGCTGCTGCTCAATTACGTCGGCCCCTCGGGTCAGGGTCAAGAGGGCACCTTCAACTATTACTCCTTTACCGACATTCAGTACACGGCCATCCGCGACGACATGACCCCGCGGGAGAAGGCCGATCAAATATACGACAACTTCCATAACAAGATCGTGCTGATCGGCGGCACCGCCGGCAGCCTATTCGACTTCATCTCCTCGCCCTACTCCAACGCCCACCCCGGTATCGAGATCCACGCCACCGCCGCCTACAACATGCTCTCCGGCGACTTTCTGCGACGGCTGGACCCCACCCTGTCCCTGTTGATCTTCATCGGGCTCAGCTTCGCCGTCTGCTTCGCCGTGGCCTATCTGCGCTGGTGGCTGGCCGTGCCGCTGATCGTCGCCCTGCTCTTGGGTTACATCATCATCGCCTTCAACGTCTTCGAGAGCCAAAACCTCTGGCTGGAGATCGTCCGCCCGGGTTCGGGTATGATCATGGGCATGCTGGCCCTGGTCGCCTATAACTACGTGGTCGAGCAGCGGGCCAAGCGCAAGATCAAGCAGACCTTCAGCTACTACGTCTCCCCCGCCGTCGTCGACGAGATGATCGACAACCCGGACCTGGTCCGCCTGGGCGGCGAGAAGCGCGAGCTCTCGGTGATCTTCACCGACGTCAAGGGTTTCACCACGATATCGGAACAAATGGAACCGGGGCAGCTCGTCGAGCTGATGAACGATTATCTGACCCCGATGGCCCAGGTGGTCTTCGAGAACAAGGGCACGGTGGACAAGTTCATCGGCGACGCCGTGATGGGCATCTTCGGTGCTCCGGTACCCCTGCAGCACCACGCCGACGCCGCCTGCCACACCGCCCTGGAGATGCTCGAACGCCTCGACGATCTCAACAGCCAGTGGGCCGACCTGAACCGTCCGGCGATGTCGATGCGCATCGGCGTCAACTCCGGGCCGATGGTCGTTGGCAACATGGGCTCGCACAACCGCTTCGACTACACCGTCATGGGCGACAACGTCAACCTGGGCGCCCGCCTGGAGCCGCTGAACAAGTTCTTCAACACCAGTATCATCATCAGCGAATACACCCATCGGCGTCTGATCGACGACTTCCTGGTCCGCGAGCTGGGCAGCTTCCGCGTCAAGGGCAAGCAGGAGCCGGTTATCTGCTACGAACTGCTCGGTCTGGGCCGGGCTCAAGGCGAGCAGATAGAGCTGCTGGACCGCTTCAACACCGCCCTGGAGCTCTGGAAGAGCACCGCCTTCGCCGAGGCCTTCGAGGCCTTCAAGTCGCTCTCCGCCGACTTCCCCGAGGACGGCCCCAGCCGCTCCTACATGATCCAGACCCGCAGCCTCTACGCCAACCCTCCCGGTGACGACTGGGAGCCCATCCATAATATGCTGGTCAAGTAGCGCCGGCCTCGCTCATCAATCCATGAATCTTACCCTTTTCTACCGTCTGCTGCTGGCCTTTCTCATCGCCGACTACCCGCTGCAGACCGACGGCGTCTTCCGCGTGCGCTACGAGAAGCGCTGGGGGGTCTTCCTCCACGCCGGAATCCATCTTGTGGTCACCCTGGCGCTCTGTCTGCCCTACCTGCACTCCCCCTGGTTCATCCTGGCCGTGCTTCTGCTTCAGATAGGCCACGCCTACTTCGATAAGGTCAAGAAATCCGGCGTCTGGGGCTTCGTCCTCGACCAGTTCACCCATTTCGCCTCGCTGGCCCTGATCGCGATCATCTTCGCCAACCTGCGCCCCAACGACTGGCTCACCGGAACCCCGGCCGACCTCTGGCACGACGATTACCTGATCAACCTGCTCTCCGGGATGCTGCTGGCCACCTACGTGACGATGATCCTGGTCAACTTCATCAACCGCAGCCTGCGCAAGCGTTTCACACGCGACGTCTTCAGCACCTACTACCGCTACAGCATGGTCTTTTGCGGTCTGGTCGTCTACGCCTGCGTGGTGCCGGCCGTCCAGCTTCACCCCTTCTTCCTGGCCCCGGCGGTCCTGCCGCCCATTGCCCTGGCCTTTATCGCCCGGCGTAACGGTGACGACGACGGAAGCTTCAACGGCGCCTACCCGGCCGATTACCTGCTGAGCCTGCTCTTCGCCGGAATCTGGGCCGTGCTGGTCGGCCTGAAGCTCTACCCCTGAGCCGCATCGCCCCTCGGCAAAACTCCCCCCGATCCAACTCCCTCGGCACCACCCGGCGTTGGCACGTTTCTTGCGGAAGGCGCCGCCGGCATCGACCAGCAGGCCACCCCGCCC
>WJMB01000236.1 GCA_014728185.1 Candidatus Coatesiibacteriota bacterium | reverse complement strand
CGGGGGAGTCGGCCACGCCGATGCGGGCGCCCTGACGGCTGACGATGATACGCTCGTCCTTGTAGAGTCCCCGCTCCCGGGTCTCCTCGATCCGCTTTTCGAGAATGCGCTGAAAATCTTCGGTGAACATGTCCCCCTCTCGTCGCAAGCCGCCCTGTACCCGCGGGGTGGTTGAGATCGCCGGAGCATCCGGCGGTCCCGATTGTAACAAACACTCCGCGGCGGCGTCAGCGCCCGGAGTGGGGATCGGTTCAGCCATGTTTCGAGTCAGGTACGCGCCGTCCCCGCCCGGGGCTCGACGAGACGCCAAACCAGAACCGCCAGCAGGGCGCCCGCCGCCGGCGCCAGGGTGAACAGCCACATCTCCCCCAGGGCTCCGCCGCCGATGAAGAGGGCCGGACCCAGGCTGCGCGCCGGGTTGAGCGAGGTCGCACTGAATGGAAAGCCGACCAGGGAGGCGCCGCCCAGATAGAGGGAGATGGGCAGGGCGGCTCGTCGGGGATCGCGTCCCGGACTGGTGGCGGTCAGAATCACATACATCAGCAGGAAGGTGAGCACGATCTCGCTGACCAGGGCCGCGCTGATCCCGAAGGCGCCTACCCGGGTGGCCCCCAGACCGTTCTCCAGGCCGCCGGCCAACACCAGATGCAGGGCCGAGGCCGCCGCTGCGCCGCCCGACTGGGCCAGAACGTAGCCTGGCAGCTCACGCCAGGGCAGCCTTCCGGCGACGCACATCCCCAGCGAGACCGCCGGGTTGAAGTGGGCTCCGGAGAGCGGACCCAGGGTATGAATCCCGGCGTAGAGCGCCAGCGCGAAGGCCAGGGCGATGCCGATCAGCTCGGTGTAACCCAGCTCACCGCCGCCGAGGATCGAGGCGGTCAGTACGGCGCCGCAACCGATGAAGACCAGGATGAAGGTTCCCAGAAACTCGGCGGCCAGGCGTGTGACAAGGCGTTTGGCCTGCTGCATCTCCCCCCCCTTTTGAACTGCTCGGTGCAAATACATGATTACCCAGTCATATTACCGAATGCTTATGCTTCATGTCAAGCCCTCCGGACCATGAGCTGGTTGTTCCTTGATTTATTCCTGGTTGTTCCTTGGTTATTCCTTGGTTGTTCCTTGGTTGTTCGTTGGCTGTTCGTTGGGGCATTACACCTAAAAATATGTACCGAGGGGACGGCGTCCGCCGTCCCCTCGCAAGTGTCAATCGACGGGAGCCCGTGCTAATCCCTGGGCGCTCCGATGGGCAGCACGGTGCGGCCCTTGGACTCGTTGATCACCTCGGCGGCCGCCAGGTAGATCGCCGAAAGACCGCAGACGATCCCCTCGTAGCCGGCGATGCGGGTGACCAGAGGCAGTTGGAACCAATCGCCCACGGCCAGCAACCAGAACAGGATCGTCAAGGTCGAGAACACCACCTGCAAGGCCCGGTTCTTGCCCCAGGTGGCCGTCCACATGTAGCAGGTGAAAAGACCCCACATGAACAGATACCAGCCCATGAAGCCCGTCGAGGTTCCCCAGGTGTCGCCGAAGATGACGATGAACACCAGGCTGATCCAGAACAGGCCGTAGCTGGTGAAGGCCGTGGTCCCGAAGGTGTTGCCCTTGCGGAACTCCATGATTCCGGCGATGATCTGGGCCAGGCCGCCGTAGAAGATACCCATGCCCAGGATGACGCTCATCGATTCGCCGCCGCCGAAGAGCCCGGCGTTGTGGATGTTGAGCAGCACCGTAGTCATACCGAAGCCCATCAGCCCCAGCGGTGCGGGATTGGCGCGCGCTTCGGACATCTACACCTCCCGATGAAGTGATTGGTCGAGGCCCCCTGATCAAGGGATGATGCGGGGCCGGTTGACTTAGTCGTGCGGAAGTATGGCGTCAAAACCAATACTGGACTACCTGCCGGGAGACGGAACGGCCGTCTCCAATCGAGAAGGCGGCGGATAGAAGATATTATAAGGGATTATCACCTGAAGCTGAGCCTACGTCTAAAACGCAATAGAGCGGCATTTAGGAAGGAAGTGCCGACAATCATCTCACGTAGGGCTCCAGCTCGATATGCAAACGTATTTATCTGCTAAAGTCGCAATTAAAAAAACGTTTAGTCGCATGCTACCTGGGATGCCCGGGATGCAAATCAGGAGTCGCGACCTCCCGAAGCAGAGCGATTATTTGGAACCGTCCGCTTAGAGAACATCTTTAATGCCACCAGGCAACGCACAAACTGGACAACTTGCACAGCTATAAGCCACTACATATCAGGCTATTAGCAATACATGTCTGGTCAAACACGTGTGGTAATCCCAAGGGATCGTATAACCTGATCGGACCGGGTTGCGATTGTAATCTGCTGATAATACTCGTGTAGTGGCAGATGTGCCTGTCACTTATCGGCAGAAAAAAAGTGGCGGCTGCAAGGGGCCTGCTTGGTGGATAACCTGCCCTGCATAGTTGCTGGCAAAGAGCGACCACCCGATGGCTACTCGACTCATAACTGCATCATTATCAAGCAATAAGGCTGCACATGCCAGCATCGGGATCAAAGATGCATGCACCCGAACACCGAACACCTGCTCGGTGAACCTTTCAATATCGGCCTTGATTCGGTCCTATCACGTTCCATGATGCCAATCCCAATAATAAAACCTGGCTTTGATGCCACGTTCATATGAGCGAGCGGTAGTCTTATATAAATACTAATCAGAGACTTATAGTGGTTGCCTGCTGAGGGAATAAGCGGGGTCGATCGGTGGCAAAGGACCCTTCTGCCGCATGGGTGTCACGTTGGTAAAGACTGCTCAAGCTCCACCGCTGGGAGGTGATCCCCCGGTTACCGGGAAACAGGCTGGGGGGCTCAGGGCTTGACGGCGACGGTTGGGTCCTCTTCATTCTCCGGCTTCTCCAACCAACTGCGCACGGCGTAAAGGTTGCCGTCCTGGCTGCCGAAGTAGGCGGTCTGGTCGTTCCAGCAGGGATCGGTGAGCACGTGGGCCGTCGAGTCGGCGATCCAATAGAGCTCGCCGTCCCGGGCGTTCAGGCAGTAGAGGTTGCCGTCGGCGCTGCCGAAGACCGCCAGGACCTGCTCGACGGCGGGCTCTTCGGGCCATTCCCCGCTCTCGATCCATCTGTTGGAGTGACCCAGGTTGAAGCGGCGTCCATCGGCGAGGGTGCCGACGATGATTCCGCCGGTCTCCACGGAGTTGCGCGTCTTGTAGCTCCAGACCATCTCGCCGGATTCGGCGTCCAGGGCGTAGAACTTGCCGTTGAGCGAGCCGAAGTAGACCCGGCCGTCGAAGACGACCACCCGGCCGCGAATGTAGTTCCAGAGCTTGGGATCGCGGAAGCGCCAGATCATCTCGCCGTCGGCGGCGTCGAGACAGTGCAGGCGGGAGTCGGCGGCGCCGAAGTAGACCCGGCCGTCGGCGGCGTAGGGTGAGCTGCGCACCTCACCGTTGACCCGATAGCGCCAGAACTCGCGCCCGGTTTCTGCGTCCAGACAGTAGAGGTGGCCGTCGTAGGAACCGACGAAGCAGCGACCGTCGTCGACGAAGGGCGTCGAGAAGACCCAACCGCCGCTCTCGAAGCTCCAGATAAGCTCACCGGTCAGGGCGTCGCAGCAGTAGACGTTGTGGTCGTAGGAGCCGAAGTAGAGCCGTCCTTCATGGTAATGAACGCCG
>WJMB01000235.1 GCA_014728185.1 Candidatus Coatesiibacteriota bacterium | reverse complement strand
GCTATCAAAGCAGGCCAGCGCTTCCGCCCGAGGAGCCGAGCCAACAGGTAGGCCCCGACGGCGACCAGGGAGGCGGTCAGCGAGCAGAACACCGCCAGGTGGCGGTCGAAGGCCGCCTGGTCGAACTCGTCGTGGAACAGGCGATACGTCCACCCGGCCAGGGCATCCTGGGTCAGGAAGAGCTCCTCGCGCAACCGCGTGCCCGCCGGGGGCAGGACAGCCTCGTCCACCGTCGGCGGCTCATCGCCCCGAGCATACATCCGCGCCAGACGCACTCGGAAGGCCGCGTCGGAGACGTAGGCCGGCTCCGCGCTCCACAGACGCACCCGCAGCCAGGTCGCGCCGAGAACGATCACGATCAGCAGCAGGATCGCCACCACCCGGCGCAGCCCGGGCGTCCGTATCAATTCTGCCGGAGATTTGCGCATAGGACTTGCATTATACCACGTCGCCGGTGCGACGGCGTTCGAGCGGAGTTCTTCCGTCGACGTCACCCTTCAAAGACGCCCTATCAAGCTGTGAACGCTCAGGCGTCGTTTTGGCGGAGACCTCTGTCCGGCCTTCGCGTAATAACGCTCTGGAAGAAACGAAAGCGAGGCGTTGGCACGTTTCTTGCGGAATCGCCGGCGCCTTCGGCCGACCCCGCCCCGCCCTGCGCAAGAAACGTGCCAACGCCGGGCGGGACGGAGGTCGACATTCCTCTCCCGACAGAGGTATCCGCCGACGCGCCTAGGCTGCGGAGTATCCGGGCCGCCAAGCCGCCTGCAAAGCCGCGAAGAAGAGTACAAAAAAGGGGCGCGGGGCCCCGGATGCGATCGATGTTGAAGCTAGCTCGGGCGGAGGTTGAAGAGCTTCTTGTAGCGGGAGAAGTCGGCCAGGATGAGGCCCATGCCCTCGATGATGGTGTAGAGGGGTCGCGGCGCCCGGCGGACCTCGAGGTTTGTCTCCCGGGCGATGGCGGTGTCCAGTCCGGAAAGCAGGGCTCCGCCTCCGGTCAGATTAACGCCGGACTCGACGATGTCGGCGGCCAGTTCCGGCGGTGTGCGTTCCAGGGTGGAGCGCACGGCGCTGACCACGTTGCCGACGGTTTCGCTGAGCGCCTCGTAAATCTCGTTGGAGGTAATCTCGACGGTGTTGGGGATGCCGCTGATCATGTTGCGGCCCTTGACGCTCATCGACTGTTCATCTTCGACACGCACCGCCGTGCCGATCGCCAGCTTGATCCGCTCGCAGATCTGCTCGCCTACGAAGATGCTGTAGCGGTTCTTGAGGTAGCGATCGATGGCGGCGTCCATGTCGTCGCCGCCTATCTTGCGGGACTGGGAGACGACGACGTCGCCCAGGCTCAGCACGGCGACCTCGGTGGTGCCGCCGCCGACGTCGACGACGATGGAGCCCGAGGACGCCTCGATGGGCAGTTGCATACCCACGGCGGCGGCGATGGGCTCCTCGATGAGGAATATCTCACGGACGCCGGCGTTCTTGACCGAATCGCGCACGGCGCGCTTCTCGACCTCGGTGATTCCCGAGGGGACGCAGACCAGCGCCCGGGGCTTGACCACGGAGGAGCCCTGCAGGGCCATCCTCAGAAAGGCCTTGAGCATCAGCTCGGCGGTCTGGTAATCGGCGATGACGCCGTCCTTCATCGGCCTCACGGCGCGAATGTTGGGCGGCGTCCGCCCCAGCATTCGCTTGGCCCCGGCGCCCAGCGCCTCGATCTGCTTGAGCTCGTTGATGGCGATGACCGAGGGCTCGTCGACCACCACGCCCTGATCATCTAGGTGGATCAGAGTGTTGGTGGTGCCCAGATCGAGGGCGATGTAGCGCGGCAGTATCTTACGGAAGAACACCGTGGTTATTCCTCAAGCAGTTTGCGGCACTCCTCGGCGGCGGTTTCCAGCAGATAGATACTCTCGCGCAGGGTGATGTTGCGGCGCTTAAGGCGCAGCTCGGTACCCACCACCTCGAGGATGACGGCGTGTTCGGCGTCGGATTCGGTCTCGACGGGGCGTCGCGGGGCGGGGGCCTGCGGCGCGGGGGCGGGCTCGTCGGTTCGGGAACCGAAGACGGGAATCTCCTCGGCGGGCTCGGCCTGTGGGGCGGCGGCGGGCTCGATGGTCTCCAGCTCGGTGGGCTCGGAATCGAACACGGGCACATCGACGGTTTCGTCGACGGGTTCGGCGGCCTGGAGCTCGGGCTCGGGGCTGGAGTCGAAGGCCGGGACCTCTTCCTCGACGGGTCGGCTGGGTTCCGGAGTGGGCTCGGCGCTGGAGTCGAAGGCCGGGATGACGAAGTCGTCTTCGGGTTCAACCTCGGGTTCAAGCATGGGTTCCGGAGCGGGTTCCGGCGGCGCGGGGGTCGGTTCGGCGGCCTCGGCGGCCGAATCATCGGCCGAATCGAAGGAGGGCACGACGAACTCGTCCAACTCGTCGGGCTCAGCGGGGGCAGGCGCCTCGGCGGCGGGGGGCTGCGGAGCCTCGCTGGGCGTCGGTGCGGGTTCCTCACTGGATCGGCTGTCGAAGGAGGGAACGACGAACTCGTCTTCGTCCGCTTCCTCGACCTCCTCGGCCCGCGTCGCAGGCTGGGGAGGTTCGGCGGCCTCCGCCGACAACTCTTCACTCCCGGCCGTTTCGGCGGGGGTGGTGTCGAAGGCCGGGACACTGAACTCGTCCAGGGAGGTGGTGTCTTCTTCGGCGGCGGCTTCTTCCGCGCCTTCGTCCTCGTCGGGGCGGGTGGCCGGTCCCAGAATCTCGTCCCAGATACCAGCCGAGCCGTCCTCGGAATCCAGACCGACGGGCACGGGGGGCTCTTCGGCGGCCGGAGCTTCGGGCTGTTGCTTGCTCGGCGGTGCGGCCTTCGCCTTGCCCGGCGGCGGGGGCGGCGGCTTGGCGGCTCCTCCGCCCTTGGGCGGGGGAGGAGGCGGCGGAGCGGTGCGTCCCGCTGTCGGTGGCGGCGGCGGACCGGAACTCTGCGGCGCCGCCGGTGCGGCCTTGCCGCCCTCGGCGGCGGCGTCGGGATCCAGCTTGGTGAAGTCGCCGAACTTCAGGCTCTCCTTCAGCCTGGCCGCCCGTTCGGCGTTGCGACGCTTGATCTCTTCGATATAGTTCTGGTCGACCATTGTCCTTTCCCCTAGATCTGGGCGGCCGGGCGTGCCGGGGCTAGATGAATACGAAACCGCGGACGATCTTCTCCAGGTCCCCCTGATAGATGTGGTACTCCTCGTAGGAGACCTCGCCCACCAGACAGTAAACGTAGCCCTCTTTGACGTAGAAGGCCACCAGGCGCATGTCGGCCTGGGTATCCCGCGAATGGGTTATCTTGATCAGGTAGTAGGCGCCCTTGAGGTCGCCGGAGTCCAGTGTCTCGATGGGCTGCCAGGTATCGACTTTGTAGGGATGCTCGGGGTCCAGGGCGTAGAGCATGATCCGCTCGAAGGACTGCTGGGCCACTGTGTTGGCCACCCGGTTCTCGCCCTCGGGCAGCTTGAGCTTGCCGACGCGGACGTTGACAACGTCGCGCTGGCCGTCGAAGAGGGTCAGCCGGGCGATCTCGGTGGCGTTGAGCCACATCTCGTCGGTGAAGTCGTCGATGGTGTTGTAGGCCAGTTGTCCGCCGTGGATGAAGTCCCAGTTGGTGTCGGGACGCAGCAACTGGACGCCCTCGCGATAGTAGTTGATCAGGTTCTCGTTGATGTCCAGCTCCGCGCCGCTCTGCGAGATCGGCGTGCCGGAACCACCGCCGCCCTGTTCATCCTCGCCGGCACCGTCGCGGTTCAGGAAGAAGATCAGCCAGACGATCACCGCCAGGGCGGCACCGAGCAAAATGATGTGGGTGGCCGAGCCGTACTTGGATTTCTTGGCACCGCGCCGGGCGAAGCGCACCCGCGGCTCGCCGGGCAGACGATCCTCGACGACTTCGGCTTGGGGTTTATCCTCGTCTCTCAACTGCCGCTCTCCCGGAATATCGTTGGTGTGTGGACGGGATTGGCGGTCGGCGTCGCAGACCGACCGGCATCCGGAAACGCTTGGAGCTCAAAAGGGGGTTGTTGACAAGCAATGGGATTTTCACTCGATCATGAACTGGTACATATCGCTGATAGCTTGTCATTAAAAACTTTGGCATCATGTAACCTGATCGGACCAAATCAGGCTGATTGGAAGCGCCCTGTTGGGCTGTTTTCACTTCCCGGAAATGTTCGTTTTTTTAACCGAGCATTCTTTTAGCATACCCTTGTTTCCTTTGGCATCACACACGATCCCGGACCAGCTAGTTACAACTCGAAACAACGTCCCACCTCGAAAAGAGCTGCTGATACGAGGCTATGCCGAATGACGTTTGGCCTGCCAACTCAACCCCACGGCGCCTGCTAGTTATATATGCATGATAATAGCACGCTTAGCATCGATGAATCGTCATCGATGCCCATTGCGCCAGGCAATCGATAATGGAGCTGCATGACGTCTCTACGGGCATCCTGGGAATGTGAAAACCCACGTACCTGCCACAAGCGGCTCGCTTGATGTGCACACCTGATTGCCCAATGACTGCTTGTCTCAGAGCGTTATCCAGTAACACCATGGTCCGTGACCATTAAGTGATCCCTTGCAATTATAAAAAAGCCCGTTTTGTGACAAGTCCGAGAGAATCATCTATTTTATTTATCAGCAGGTTACAATCAAGATTCGGTCTGAACACGGTATACGATCCCAACTTTATATCCCGATGTGCCGTCACGTGTCCAGCATGGAATTGGTGGCGAATTAACCAGCCTTAACCGGTCGGACGACGAGAGCCGGGAAGCCGCGACTCACGATTTGCATCCTGGGGTTCCTGGGTATGAGCAATCAAGGTGATTATAAATAGGGATATTGTGAGTTAATAGAACTAATCGGTTCAACAAGTCGTTTCATCGAGTTTATCTCTTGTGGGAGATGAATGTCGGCAATACTGTACTAAATGCCGCTCTTTGCGTTCTCGACGCTGGATCAGTTCCCTGTGATAAACCCTTAGCAAATCTATCCGTCCGGATGCATTACATGATGCCGGCAACAATTATTAAACAAAGGATACTGAGCCAAGCCAACGGCGGACTGGATGGAACAGAGTGTAAAAACCCGGGAACGGTTGGATAACTAGGAATAACACACCGAATCCACTAGGATGATTGTATAACATATCAAGACAAACATAGCGGCATTCTCCTTAATTGTCAAGGATTTTGGACTGTTTCACCCACCCTGGGGCCCGCCGGGGTTCCATTTCGTCCAGCGAAGAGCAGACCCATCCGCGCCGACCTTGACGCCCCGGCGGAGGAGGGCTAGAATACCAGCGGCACCCCACACCCCCACCACCGAACCGCCCTGGAGAACCCTTGAAACAGTTTTCACTGATCGCGACGTTACTGCTGGCCGCGTCGACGGCCACCGTTTTCACGGGCTGCCTGCTCGACGGCGGCTCCTCCTCGAGCACTCCGAGCGCCGAATCCGAAAAGGAAGCTGTCGACGGCGACGGCGTCGGCGCCATCACCGACTCCGAGACCTCGAAGCTGACCGCCCTGATCGAAGAGGGCAACGCCGCCCTGGCCGCCGGCGACCTGCGCCTGGCCACGGAGATCTTCGAGGAGGCCGAGGAGCTGGCCCCGGACAACCCCTTCGTCAAGAACAACCTGGGCCTGGTCTACATGGAGAAGGAGTACTTCTCCCTGGCCGCCAGCCACTTCCGCGAGGCCGTCGAGCTGCTGCCCTATTACTACAAGGCCTACAACAACCTGGGCAACTGCTACTACAAGCTCGAGTACTACGACCTCAGCGCCGAGGCCTACGAGGAGGCTTTGCGGATCAAGCCCGACTACGCCCTGGCCCACTGGAACTACGCCATGCTGCTGGAGAAGAACGGCGAGTACCTGGACGCGATCAGGCACTGGCAGCGCTACATCGCCCTGGCCGAGGGCGAGGGTGACGTGGCTTTCGCCCGCGACCGCATCGCCGCCCTGCGCGACGCCACCGCCAACGGTTCCGAGAACGTCGACCCCGGCGAGCTGGAGATGGGCTACATCATCGACGATTAATCGTCGGCGCCGCCGCGTACCCTCACCCGTGCGCCCTTCGGTGATACCGGCAGCAGCGGCCCCGGCGAACCGACGGCTCACGCAGCCATTCCCGCGACCACCCCTCCCACTTATGAATAAACGCCAAACCAAGCCCGGACCCGCCATCAAGACGATCCTCGCCGTGGCGCTGACCGTCGCCCTCAACGGCCTGATCGGCGGCTGCCGACCCGCCGACGACACCGCCGCCGCCGACGCGGTGGAGCTGGTCCCCGTACTCCCCGGCGGCGACCTGGCCGACCGCATCGTGGTGCCCGAGCTGGAGCCCGGCGAAGTCATCAGCGTCAGCGGCCGTCTGGCCGACACCGGCGCCCTGACGGTGCTGACCGACTATCACTGGGACGCCTCGGGGATCACCCGCACGGTCTACTATCTCCTCGAGCGCCAGCCCGATCTCGACGGCCTGGTGATCGAGCTGGAGGGCGCCGTGGTGAGCAAGACCGGCGTCTTCGGCTACGGCGTGGAGCTCTACGGCGGCGAGCTGCACCTGCCCGAGGTGCCCGAGCTGCCCCGCCCCGGCACCGATCCGGCCCTGGCGGCCCGACTGGCCGAGCTCGACCTGGATGCCCTCTCCAAACACCCCCGGCACAACGGCGGCTACCGCCCCAGCCTCGACGCCCTGGCCGCCCTGGGCTGGGAGGTCGTCGATCTGGTCGGTCCCGAGGGGGCCGAGGGCTACCTGCTGCGCTCGGTGCCGCTGAGCCTGCCCCCCTTCGCCGATCCGCAGATCCACCGCTGGCTGCAGGGCTACGCCCTCGTCGATGAGAGCGGACGGGTCCAGACACTCTGGGTCGGCGTGCGCGGCAGCTTCGCCGAATGACCCCCGAAGACCCAGAGGCCAAGCCCGCCCCGCGGGCGCGCACCCAGCGCATCGACTTGGACGGCCTGCGCGAGCGGGCCCGCGGCCTGTGGCGCTTCGTCACCCGGCGCGGCGTCCTGCGCTGGATCCGCGACATCTTACTTGCCCTCACCGCCCTGTTCACCCTCTTCTCCGTCCACAACCTGCGCGCCCAGTTCCCCCGGCGCGAGTTCGCCGTCTACCCCCGTCTGGGCGGCTACTACGACTACCGGGGCGCGCTGTGCGTCCACTCCGACTACTCCAACGGCAAGGCCTCCTACGGCGAGATCGCCCAGCACGCCCACGACGCCGGTCTGGACTTCGTCGTCGTCTGCGACAAGGGCACCATGCAGGCCCGCAATGACGGCAAGGTGGGCAGCTACGGCGACCTGTTCCTCTTCTGCGGCGCCGAGCTCGAGCGCCCCGAGGGGCGGATGTGGTTTTTGGG
>WJMB01000234.1 GCA_014728185.1 Candidatus Coatesiibacteriota bacterium | reverse complement strand
GGAGCGCATCGGCTGCGCCGTCTTTTCCGCCAACTTCCCCCTCTACGCCGACATGAGCCGCCGGGTGATGGCGGCGCTGGCCGAGCGGACCCCCAGTCTCGAGATCTACTCCATCGACGAAGCCTTCCTCGATCTGGCCGGTCTCCCCGACCCCCTCGGTCACTGCCGTGAGCTGGCGCACCTCGTCGAGCGCTGGACGGGCATCCCGGTGGCCATCGGCCTGGGTCCCAGCAAAGTGCTGGCCAAAGTGGCCGGGCGTCTGGCCAAGAAGCAACCCCGCTGGGGCGGCGTCAAGGAGCTCGCCCCCGGCGCGGAGCTCGACGCCGTGCTGGCGGAGCTGCCCCTCGAGGACCTCTGGGGCGTGGCCGGGCGGCTGGCCAAGCGTCTGCGCCGGGCGGGCATCCTCACCGCCGCCCAGCTCCGCGACGCCGACGATCGCTGGATCACCCGTAAGCTGGGCGTCGTCGGTCAGCGGATGGTCTACGAGCTGCGCGGGCGCAGTTGCCTGCCCATCGAGGACCAGCCCCGGGCCAAGCAGGGCATCTGCACCTCGCGCTCCTTCGGCCGCCCCTTGGAGACCCGGGATGAGCTGGCCGAGGCCGTGGCCGAGTTCGCCAGCCGGGCCGCCGAGAAGCTGCGCGAGGACGGCTCCGCCGCCGGGGTGGTCACCGTCTTCATCATGACCGGCCACTTCGCCCGGGGACCCAAGTACTACAACTCCGCCGCCCGAGTGCTGCCCGTGCCCAGCTCGCTGACGCCGGAACTGATCGCCGCCGCCCTGGACGGCCTGCGCAGGATCTACAAGCCCGGCTTTCCCTACAAGAAGGCCGGGGTGCTGCTCTCCCACATCCGCCCCGCCGCCGCACTGCAACGCAGCCTTTTCGACCCCCTGGGAGAGCCCAGCGAGCCCGAGGCCAACCCCCGACGACGCACCGAGAAGCTGATGGGCGCCCTGGACCGCATCAACGACGCCTTCGGCTCGGACACCGTCCACTACGCCGCCACGGGGACACGGCGGGTCTGGGACATGAATCAGCGTCACTGCTCGCACCGCTTCACCACCAGTTGGAGCGAGCTGCCCACGGCCCGGGCCTGAGAACGGCCGGTCACCATCCAGGGCTAAGCGGTAACTCTTGGTAGAATCTGACCTTGCTTGATCGTTTAGAATCCTTTCGGCTGGCCTATTCGAAAACTGATTATCCAAGCGTAATAAACGATTGCTGGTTCTACCTGTCGCTGACGACGACTAGAGGTAAGCAGTCCGAAGACGATCCACTGTCGGCGAGGACGGTATGCCGACAGTACCTGGGCTCCGCTGGACCATCCACCAATCGACCGCTCCGCGAGCTCCGCGCCGATCCAACCGTTTTCGAGATCTTGCGAGGTCACCGATGAAGTTCGCTGCCGCCTGGAAGCTCATCCGCGCCAACCTGGGCCGCCACCGCCGCCGCAGCGTGACCAGCTCCCTGGGCATCGCCCTGGGCATCGCCGCCCTGGTCTTTCTGGTCGGCCTGGGCCAGGGAGTGCGCCGCGAGGTCATCGACGGCATCCTGGCCAAGCTGCCGCTCAACGAGCTGATCGTCACCGAGAAGCCGGGGTTGATCCGCGCAGCCGAGCCCCTTGACGATGCGGCCCTCGAGCTGCTGCGCTCCCAGCCCGGGGTGCTGGAGGTCCATCCGGCGCTGGAATCGCCGATCCCCTCGCATCTTTCGGGGATCAGCATTGGCCCCGTCGACCTGCCCCGCTTCGGCACCGACCTGGGTGTGGCCGGTTGGGACTCGGCGATGATCGAGGAGGCCCGGGCCGGACAGCGCGAGATCGAGCTGGGTCCCAACGAGGTCCCCGTGGTGATCTCCACGGAGCTGGTGGACTTCTACAACCACGTCTTCGCGCCGGGCAACGACCTGCCGACCTTCAGCCCCGAGGAGGTCCTGGGCACCAGCTTCGGGCTGATTCTGGGCCGCTCCAGCTTCGAGACCAAGCCCTCGACCCGGGTCACCGGCAGGGTGGTCGGCTTCTCGCCCCAGGCGATGGTCATCGGGGTGACCATCCCCCTGGAGGTGCTGCGTCGCGCCGCCGATAAGGCCCTGGGCGCTCCCGTCGAGCGCTACTCCCGGGCCTACGTGGTCTGCGAGGACTCCCGCGTCGCCGCCGAAGTCGGCGTCTTCGCCCGGGAGGCCGGCTTCGAGACCGAGTCCAGCCGCGAGGCTGTCGAGAAGGCCGGGCTGACCATCGATACCGTCACCGCCGTGCTCTCCGTGGTCGGTGTGCTGATGCTGCTCATCGCCGCCTTCAGCATCTTCAACAACTTCTCGCTGATCGTAACCGAGCGCGGCGCCGAGATCGGCCTGCTGCGCTGCGTGGGCTGCACCCGGGGCGACGTGCGGGCGCTGATTCTGGGCGAGGCCGCCGTCGTCGGCTTGGCCAACGGCGTCGTCGGGGCGCTGGCGGGCTGGGGCCTGGGAACCCTGGGCGATCATCTGCTGGTCGAGTATCTGCCCGAGTTCAGCTTCAAGCCCGAAACCTTCTTCCACCTGCCCTGGTGGCTGCTGATCGGCTCGGCCCTGCTGGCGGTGTTGGTGTCCGTGGGCGCGGCGGCCCTACCGGCGAGGCGGGCGGTGCGAATCCCCCCCGCCGAGGCCCTGCGCCGGTTGGAGGCCTAGGGAACCGCCGGGGTCTTTCCGACGTTTCTTTATCGACCTCACCGGTCGGAATTATCATCCCGCCCTCCGCAAGGCGGTCCGCCGGACAGGCCCGGGGTTTGACCGGTTTCTCTCCGCTGATGACCAGGGCGGAAGCGCCGAGCTATCAGCCGTCCGCAGATGATTCACCGCGGCCGCACGGACTCTGGTGGAGACAAACCGCCGTTCCCTGATGTTTGAGTATACGCAATGGCCGGACCGGAGCCGAATTTGAAACAAACAAGCGAGCACCGTCGGTCATTCCCCCTCGCCAGGCGACGCTTTTCGTGCTAACGTAATCCCGTCCGCAACACAGCGCGATAATCAACCCGGCCCGACGCCGCACCCATCCATCATGAAGCAGAAACTCACCGCCAGCCTGGTCATCATCTTTCTCCTGCTGCTCGCGTTGCCGGCGGCGGGCTTCTCCACCTTCGGCAAAAACAAGGTCGCTTACCGCGAATTCGACTGGCAGATACTGGCCAGCGAGCACTTCGACATCCACTTCTACCCCGAGGAGCGGGAACTGGCCGAGCGCACCGCCGCCCTGGCCGAGGCCGCCTTCGATGAGCTCTCGCTGCGCCTGGGCCACGTGATCCACCGCCGCATCCCCCTATTCCTCTACGCCAACGGACCCAGCTTCCAGCAGACCAACACCGTGGACATCATGCTGCCCGAGTCCGTCGGCGGCTTCACCGAGTATCGCAAGGGCCGCGTGGTGATGCCCAACAACGGTGATTTGTCCGTCTTCTCTTCGACGCTGACCCACGAGCTGGTCCACGTCTTCGCCTTCGACATGATGCGCGACGAGATCGTCGCCCGGGGAACGGGCACCTTCACCCAGCCCCACCTCTGGTTCTCCGAGGGGCTGGCCGAATACTTCTCCGACGGCGACTCGGCGGAGCTGGCGGTCTACATGCGCGATCTGGTCCTCGAGGACCGGCTGCGACCGCTGCGCTCCCTGGTGGGCCTCGGCTCCTACTTCATCCTCTACAAGGAGGGCCAGTCGGCCGTCCTCTACATCGCCGAGCGCTTCGGCGAGACGGCCCTGGTCGAGTTGCAGCGCGGCTGTTACAAGAGCAAGTACTTCGAGGACGTCATCGAGGACGTGCTGGGCATCACCTTCGAGGAACTCGACGAGGACTGGCGGCGCTGGGTCCAACGACGCTACTTCCCCGAGGTCGTCGAGCGGCGCAGTCTGGACGAGGTCGGCGCCCGGCTGACCCGGGAGGAGGAAACCGCCCTGGCCCCGGCCTACGCCGAGCGCCAAGGCGAGCCCGGCTACTGCTACCTCTCCAACTACTACGGCTACCAGGCCCTCTACTGGGCTCCCCTGCGCGACGCCGACGAGGGCGAGCTGCTGCTGACCGCCGGGCGCAACCCCAGCCTCGAGTCGCTGCACATGTTCGCAAGCGACCTCGACGTCGACGACTCCGGCCGGGTGGCCTTCTCCGCCCGCTCCGGCCAGGGCGACGAGCTGATCATCTACGACCTGAACAGCGACGAAGTCCTCGAACGCCGCGGCCTGCCCGGCGTGGTCAGCCTGTCCTCACCGAGCTGGGGCCCCGAGGGTCTGGTCGTCGTCGGGCTGGACGAATCCGGCCGCAGCGACCTCTACCTGGTCGATCTGCCCGACTGGCGGGTCCAGCGCCTGACCGATGACTTCTTCTACGAGACCGACCCGGTCTTCGCCCCCGACGGCGGCATCATCTTCGCCTCCAACCGCGCCGCCGGCGAGTACGACGAACGCCTCAACCTCTGGCGGCTCGATCCAGACGGCGGTGCGCCGGAACAACTAACTACGGGTCCCCGACGAGACCGGGCGCCCTTCTACGACTCCGACGGACGACTGCACTTCTTCTCCGACCGCGGCGGCGCCCGCGACCTCTTCCGCCTCGGAGACGACGGCGGGCTGGTCCAACTGACCTCGCTGTTCTCCGGAGCCTTCCGGGGCGAGTTCACCCCTCAGGGCGAACTGCTCTGCGAGGGCCTGATCGGCCACAACTTCGCCGTCTACCTCGTCGATGAACTCCCCGAGCGGCCCGAGATCGTCAGCGACCCCGAAGAGGACGAAACCGCCGAAACCCTGCTCGTCGATTCCACCCCGCGCACCGTCGACACCACCCTCGAGGAGTATCGGACCGAGTTCACTCTGGACGTCGTCCGCGCCGACACCGCCTACGACCCCGAGTTCGGAGCCGGTCTGGGCACCGCCCTGGCGCTGACCGACCTCACCGGCGACCAGCGCATCATCCTCCAGCTCTACTCCGCAGGCAGCTCGACGGCCAGCTTCTTCGAGTACTTCAACGTCGCCGCGACCTACCTCAACCTCGAGAACCGCCTCAACTGGGGCGCCGG
>WJMB01000233.1 GCA_014728185.1 Candidatus Coatesiibacteriota bacterium | reverse complement strand
TTAGTCTCATATTACCTGAGATGCTCGGGATCCAAATCAGGAATCGCTACTTCCCGAAGCAGAGCGTTCTATTTGATGCGTCCGCTTAGAGAACATCTTTGATGCCACCAGGCAACGCACAAACAGGAATAACTAGCACAGTTACAAGCCACTATATATCTAGCTATTAGCAACACATTTCTGTTCATACACGTGTGATAATCCCCTGCTTTAAAAGCATATCCAAGCTCGCTGATAGCATGATTTGTTTAGATTCCGCCCTTTGTTTGCTGACTCCTTTTAACTGCCAGTTTTGTAACATGCACCTGATGATCATCACGTCTGTTATCAGCAGGATAGAATAACAATCAGGTCCGGATAGGATATGCGATCCCACAAATGGGCTCATCGTGTGAGTGGGGCATCGCCGCGCTCAGTCCATAATCAGCCGCGGCGTCTCGGCGGGCAGGCGGGTCAGCAGCTCGTAGTTGACGTGCTTGGCCAGGTCGGAAAAGGAGGAGACGCTGATGGCCTGCCGCTTCTGCCGGCCGATCAGCACGACCTCGTCGCCCTTGCGCACCCCGTGGATGTGACCGACATCGACGAGGAACATGTTCATGTTGACCAGGCCGCGCACCGGGGCCTTGCGTCCACGGATCAGCACGTGGCCCAGGTTGGACAGGCTGCGCGAGAAGCCGTGACGGTAACCCACCGGAATGACGGCCAAACGCAGGTGGCGGTCGGCCAGGCAGCTTGTGCCGTAGCTGACGAACTCGCCGGGGGGCACCCGCTTGAGGCTCATCACCTTGCTCTTCCAGGAGAGCACCCGCCGCAGGGGATCGATGGTGAAGCGGGTGTCGTCGGAGAGCAGGTTGTACATCCGGGTCTCGCGGCTGGGCCAGAAGCCGTATTGGGCGATGCCGAAGCGCACGGTGTCCATGATCGTCTGCGGGTAGGTCAGCGCGGCGGCGGAGCAGGCGGTATGGCGCTGGTCGAAGACCAGGTCGCGCTCGGCGAAGAACTCGACGGCCTCCTTGAAACGCTGGTATTGGTTGAGGATGCGCAGGTAGTTGGCCACGCTCTCGGCGCCGGCGTAATGAGTGCAGATACCCCGCAGCTCAAGGCGGTCCCGGTTGTCGCGGAGGTAATCGGCGACGCGTTCCCAATCGGTGCGCTCGAAGCCGGTGCGGTTCATCCCGGTCTCGACCTCGAGATGAATCCGCGCCGGTTTACCGAGACGTCCGGCGGTCTCGACGGCGGTTTCCAGGCGCCCGAACTCGAAGACCCAGAACTCGACGTCGTTGACGACGGCCCATTCGACCTCGACGTCGTCGACCAATCCCATGATCATCAGGCGGCTCTCCGGCCGCTTGACCTCGAGGGCCAGGGAGGCCTCGTAGGCGTCGGAGACGGCGAAGGAGCGCACGTCGCAATCCTCGGCGAGCTTGAGGAAGGGTCGCAGGCCGTGGCCGTAAGCATTGCCCTTGATTACCGAGGTGAACTCGGCCCGCGGGCCGATGCGCCGACGCAGGTAGCGGATGTTCTGGGTCAGGGCCTTGCGGCTGAGCTCGATGTGGGATGGATATTTCATTTATCGTTGGTCAAAGGTTAATCACGCGGCTAGCCGCGTTCCGTGTTGGTCTTGGCGGCTGGATACGGATTGATGCGCGGTGTCTCAAAAGGCATCTTGCGGCGGATTGGTCGTTGGCGGGGCTTATGCTCCGGTGGTGTCGGTATTCGCGATAGATCGCCGACCGGATTGGTTGTCTCTCGGTATCCCCTTCCACGCCGGGACGGTCTGGATCATCTGCTGTTGAGAATAGAAGGTATCCTGACTGTGTAGATGATTGGAGTATTTTTCTTGAAGCGCTTCCTCGGTAACGGCTTTAGCAAGGAAGGGCTTGGCTCTCAGGTGATCAAACCTCGCGGTTTCTGAAAGGTTACTAAAAACGCGAAGGATCTCTCTGTTAGCACCAGCAGGTATCGCAATCACACAATACGCTGAAAACAAACAGCAGACAGGATCGGTTGGCGGAATCACCGTATGAGAGGATCCCGGATAATGCGGAGTGTTGCGGATAGCATCCGTTTGCCGGCTCAATCAACTCCCAGCAGGCGGCGGACCAGACCGCTGAAGAGTTCGATGCCGGGCTCGATCAGCTCGTCGGGAAAGTCGTAGCGCGAGCTGTGCAACTGAGGATGCTCTTCGCCGGCCCCAAGGCCGAAGAGAACGCCGGGGTAGCGCTGGAGGAACGCGCCGAAATCCTCGCTCCAGGGAAAGGGAACGGCGGGCCGGATGACGGGAAGCTCCAGCACGTCGGCGACCTCGGCGAGGCAGTGGACCAGCTCGGCTTGGTTGGGGCAAGCCGGGAAGACCTCGACCCACTCGTGCTCCCAGTCCAGGTTCCAGGTCCGCGCCGTTCCCTCGGCCAGTCGCAGGGCGGCCTCGCCGAGTCGCTCCATCTCGGCGTCGCGGTGGGCTCGCAGGGTGGCCATCACCACGGCCTCGCCCGGAGTGGTACCGAAGGCGATCTCGCCCAGTTCGGCGTGGATGACCGTCACCAGGGCGGCTTGCTCCAGGGGGGTCACCAACTGGGGCAGAGCGGTCAGGCCGTCGATCAGGGCGGCGAGGGCGGGGGCCGGGGTGCGAGCGTCCTCGGGGTGGGCTGCGTGGCTGGTCTCGCCGTGGAGCCGCAGGATCAGCCCCCGCGAGGCGGAGGCGAAGGTACCCTCGCGCAGGATCACCGCGCCGGTCGGAAAGCCGGGCAGGTTGTGCAGGGCGCAGACGTAATCGGGCTCCAGCTCCCGGAAGGCGGGATCGTCGAGCACGGCTCGGGCGCCGTGGGCGATCTCCTCGGCGGGCTGGTAGAGGGCGACGATCCGACCGGCGAGGCCGTCCAGCTCGCCCAGCAAACGGTCGATGACGCCGGTGAGGATGGTCATGTGGCCGTCGTGGCCGCACATGTGGCCCGTGCCGGGCACCGTGCTGCTCCAGTCCTTTCCGGTGCGGTCCGGGATGGGCAGGGCGTCCAGGTCGGCGCGCAGCAGAATCGTTGGGCCGTCACCGGCGCCGCCCTCGAGCACCGCGGCGACGCCGTGCCCGCCCAGGCCGGTCCGGATTTCATCGACCCCCAGCACGGTGAGTATCTGGGCGATCCGCGCCGCCGTGGCCTTCTCGGCCCCCGAGGGTTCGGGGCGGCGGTGCAGCTCCCGGCGCAGTTTCCGCAGGTCGCTTTCGGATAAACGTGGTGACACGGCGGCCCCTCGTCGGTGGTGAGGTTCGACATCAGTTACAGATCATGAAAGGACAAGGGATCATTGCATTGCGCCGGCACCTCCCAAAAGGTGCGGCTGGAAGCAGATCGTTTGCTTTTTACCACCGCATCTCTCGCCTGGGACTTGAATAAAAGCCTCAGGCCGGCTAGTGACTGAGAGTCCGGGTGGTGGAAGCGGAGGGTCGGTTGCTCCAAGGGCGCTCGGGACCAGCTGAGGGGCGGCAGACGATCGCCGTTGTCGTTGCTTGCGCCTCCGCTTACCTTCAGCCTTGTCGGTGCTCCCCGAGCAGCTCACTGATACTGATACGCAGCCGGGAAACGAACCCGACGGGAAAACCATGGGTGCCGCAAGCAGTGGATACCCCTGATAACTGGTTGGGCTTATATCTGGTTCTTGGACCGACAATTCTCGCTAATAGATTGGCATTCAATGCTTTATAGCAATCTTTTCCGCTTTTATCAGACTACCGATTTGTGGCGATCAACCTCGCTTTGCACTTGGTGTTGCGTGAAGCCGAAGTCTGTTAGTCCCGCCCAATGGTTTTTATACTGATAGTTTGTGACATGCTAAAAGCAGGCTGTCGCATGATTGATAATCGATGGGATTATCACATATGCCTGAACAGGCCTATATCGTTAATTAAATGATATATTGTGGCTTATAGTAATGCAAGGTGTTGCTGTCCGTGCGTTGCCTGGTGGCGGAAAACCGGACTCGCTCGAAGAGAACGCCGAGCTTCGGGAAGTCGCGACTCCAGATTTGCATCCCGTGCTTACCAGCAATAAGGAGGTTAAATGCCTTCAAATGGCTGCTTTAGCAGATATGGCAACTCTTTGACTCGTCGATCTAAAGCCTTTCGTGAGGTAGTTGTCGGCATATCTTTTCCAAATGCCGCTCTTTTGAGTTTTCGACCTCGGTTCAGTTTCAGGAGATAATCCCTAAGCGATAATAGCTATCCGGCTTAACAAGTTTTGCGGCTTCCGCCGAGCTTTTATCGAGGCTCCCCGCTCGATGCAGCTTTCTATGGTTATAAATGTTGGTCCAGTTTCTTGTAGTGGTCCCAATTGGTTTACTCGATTAACCGATGCAGCGTCTTCGCGACGGGTATAACCGCGCCGCCGTCGCACTAAAGGCCACAGCGACAACACGGCCCGTGGAGCCCCCCGCCGGGCCCGTCTAATATAACACACCCAACGGGTTCCCGCCGCCGGGCCGTTTTACATCCCCCATGCTCTGGGTTACAATTAAGGCGTGAGAAAAGTAAGCTCCATTATTCTTCCGGATAACCAAACACCCACTTCCGGCGAGGAGTTGCAAACGATGATCACCCGCTCACCCCACGGCGAGGGTGTCGTGCGCTGGGTCGACACCGAATGGCTCGAAGAGCACCTCTGCGACGACGAGCTGACGCCGCTCGACTGCCAGCCCAACGTTCACGATTATCTGTCCGAGCACCTCAACGGCGCGGTCTATTTCAACGAGGGTCTGCTGCGCGTCCCCCGGGGCGGCCTGCCGGCTGTCTACATCGACCCCGAGGCGCTGGTGCTCCATCTGCGTCGGATCGGTCTGGAGCGTGACAAACCCGTGCTTGTCTACACAGGCACAGGGCCATTCAAGGGTTGGGGTGACGGCCTGGAGCAGACCATGCTGGCCTATACCCTGGCGCGCTTCGGTCTGCGGCGAGTCTACCTGCTCGACGGCGGCCTGGACAAGTGGAAGGCCGAGGGACGGCCGCTGACCCAGCAGTTCCCCGAGATCGAGCCCTCCAGCCTCGCCGTCGAGGTCCAGAGTGATTACTACATCGAACGGGACGAGCTCAAGAGCCTCAAGGACGAAGACGGGGTCATCCTGCTGGACGCCCGCCCGGCGCCGGTCTATCAGGGGCAGGGTCCCTGGATGAAGCCGGGGCACATCCCCGGCGCCGTCAACCTGCCCTGGAAGAAGCTGATGCACCCGGACAACCCGCGCCTGCTAAAGCCCGACGACGAGCTCAAGGCAATCGTCGATGAGGTAGGCGCCGTCTCCGGGAAGACCGTCATCTGCAGTTGCGGCACCGGCCGCGAGGCCACCAACGAGTTCCTGCTGTTCAAGTGGTATCTGGGCTACTCCGATGTGCGCATCTACGAGGGCTCCTTCACCGAGTGGAGCTCCGACCCGTCCAACCCCACCGTCACCGGCGCAAAGCCCTACTAGCCCCCACCGATATCCGCCAAATTGCGACCCGCCCCCTATCGCTCACGGACCTTCGCCCTGGGTGCCGGACCAGCGGAGCGCTCGGTTCATCGAACACGAGGCGTTGGCACGTTTCTTGCGGAGATGAACCGGCGTCTGGCCGGGCGGCCGCCCCGCTCTGCTGCAAGAAACGTGCC
>WJMB01000232.1 GCA_014728185.1 Candidatus Coatesiibacteriota bacterium | reverse complement strand
GCCGTGTTGGACTCGGAGCCGCCCTTCTTCAGTCCGGTGATCTGGAGCACCATCGGCACGGGTCTTTCCAAGAACGAGCACGGCGTGACCGACTTCACCCTGCCCGAGGGCGACGGCGACGGCGGTCGGCGTCCGGTGACCGCCGACGACCGCCGTGCGCCGAGCTACTGGGAGATCGCCGACGGCGCCGGCCTGACCCCGCTGACGGTCTCCTGGTTCGCCTCTTGGCCCGCCCGACCCCTCGAGCACGGCGTCACCCTGACCAGCTACGCCTGGGAGCCCCGCTTCACCCGGGTCTACGAGCCCGTGGCGGCCTTCGACGAGCTGCCTCTGCGCACCTGGCCCGAGGGCCTGATGGAGAGTATCAACCCGGCGATTGCCGACGAGCCGTACATCTCCGTCGCCGACTACCCGGACGTCGAGCGGTTGGAGTCGGTGCAGCGCATCGACGGCTCGCCACTCGAGCACTACCTGCGTCGCGACGCCCTGAGCGCCAACGCCCTGCTCCACCTGATGGACCAACGCGACTGGGACCTGGCCTCGGTCTACGTCGAGGGCGCCGACGTCGCCTGCCATCTGACCTGGCCGGCCCACGCGGTCTGGTGGGAGCGGCGCACCGGAGAGCCGGCTCACGTGCCGACCCGCTCCCCGGAGTACCTGCGCGAGGCCGAGGAGAACGACTGGTGGACGATCATCCGCGACTTCTACCGCTGGAACGACCGCCTGCTGGGTCTGTTCCTGGAGCGCCTGGAGCCCGGCGACGTGCTGATCGTCCTCTCCGACCACGGCTTCGCCAGCGTTCATCCGCCGAAGATAATTCCCATCGGCGGCGGCGTCGAGGAGCGGATGGCCTACTGGCATGACGCCACCGGGATGCTGCTGCTCTACGGCGAAGGTGTCCGTCGCGGCGAGTTCGGCCCCCGGGCCAGCGTCTACGACATCTGCCCCACGGTGCTGGCGCTGCTGGGCCTTCCGCCGGCCGGGGAAATGCCCGGCGAGGTCCTGCTGCGCGCCCTGGAGCCCTCTCTGGCGCGTCGCCTCGAGGCCGGTCCCCTGGCCGAGACCATCGACAGCTACGGCCGGACCGAAGCGGGTTCGGGTCCCGAGCTCTCCGGCGAGCTGGCCGAGATCGACCTGGAGCGCCTTCGCGCCCTGGGGTATCTGCAGTAATCCGTCAGCCACACGACCTTTCCGGAAGGCGAGCCGGTTTCAACGCCGGCTCGCTCGTTATCACCGCCGGGATTAACGACGGCCCGGGCAGTCGAAACGCACCACCGTCTGCTATAATGGTATTTCAACTCCAACCGGAAGGGGAGCCGTGATGCCGCTGGGACACCTGTTGCTGAGCCTGCTCGAGATCAGCCTCTTCGCCCCCTGGACGATCGTCGAGAACCCGGCCGAGCTCCTTGACGGCGATCCGGCCACTGGCGCCGCCGTGGTCACCGAGGAGACCCTTCCCTGGGTCGAGTTGCGCCTGGTCCCCGACGAACCGGCGCCGGGCGCGGAGGTCCGCATCATCCTGACCGCGGACTCGGCCCCCGCCGTCGGCGCCGCCGTGACCATCAACCACGCGGAGCCGACCGAGTACGAGTTCACCTCGACCCGTGAGATCGAGCTGCCCCTCGAGAGCGATGAAGAACTCCGTTCGGTGTCGGTGCGGCTGTTCTTCGAGGGCGCCCAATGGGTCGAGCCCGCCGAGGTCGAGCTTTACGGCGACGCGGGACCCTACGGCCTGCGCCTCGAACGCTCCTCCGGGAGACCGCCCTACCCGGAGATCATTCCCGGCCTATACGGTCCCGTGCCCACCTGGTACGAGGCGCGGGAGCTGCGCGAGAGCTACGGCGGCGAGCTCGTACGCGACTTGAGCGGCTACGAACCCGCCTTCGGTGTCACGGCGACGCGGCGCCTGGCCCTTTTCGACTACTACTACCTCTGGCGCGTCGCCGCCGGCGCCGACGGTACCTTCTACGCCCTCTACCGGGGCACCTTCGAGATGGAGCCCTTCTCCGGCGACCTGGCCTGGTTCAACCCCGCCGCGGACGAGCGCGGCCGCGTTCGGGGAGTCTGGGGCGCCGACCTGGACCCCGAGGGCGGCCGGGCCCTGGTGGGCCTCGAGCACACCGTCCTCGACTGGGATGTCGGCGACGGCGACGAGCCTTACGACGCCACCGCTGAACTGGAGGAGCTCCTGGGTCCGCGTCGGGAATGGGAGCCCTACACCTTCTCAGACGGCTTCATCGGCAACCTGCGGGTCAACGAGCTGCACTTCGTCGACCTGGCCGACGGCGCAGTTACATCCCTGGGTGTCGTCGGGGCTCACGAGATCCGCTGGGCCGCCCCCGGCGAGGTCTACCTGGGGCTCAACACCGACGGCTACCTGGCCCCTAGCAACAACCTGGAGTGGCAGCGCTGGGACCCAAGCTCCAACGCGCGGCCGACCCCCTGGGATCAGGACCCGCCTCCCTCGGCCACGGAATGGGTCCGTGATCCCCAACCCGCCCTGACCACCGTCGCCGGGGTCGAATTCATCGCCCGCGACGGCGCCGTCTGGTACACCGAAGCCGGGGACGAGTACCGCCTGGGACCCGGAGAGCCCCTGGCGGCCTCGCCCGACGGCCGCTATCTGCTCTGCCTGATCGTGGGTCCCGAGGACTGGCTGGCCGAGCTGGTGATTTACGAACTCGCCCCGGGGCTGTACTAACCGCAGGGATGATTTCTCTCTCCTGGACTGGCCAAGACAGCCAATCCATTGGCGATCAGCGCTCTCCAGCTTGCCCGGCCGCCTTAGAACCCGCCGGTCTTTCCGCGAGCCGATACTGAGGCTTTTTCTTGATTAATCTGACGCGGTCGGCACGGGTGGCAATCGACCACTCCAACAAGCCGGCGCTGATCGCCGGATATTGGGCGTCAACCTCCCCCGCGGGCGTTCGATGAATTGAAGCGTTGGCGGACCTTCCACGCGGTTCGCTGGATTCAAGCGTCGCATCAGGCGGCGAGGGGTCAAGAGCTTTCTCGGCCATGGAGTATCATTGATCAATCAGTAACCGCTTCCAGCGATTCGGAGCTTCTCGATCATTCTGCCGGCGCGGCGTTTAGCCTAGACCCTTCCGCCACTCCAACCCCAATGGGAAAACCGCTGTGGATAACGACGCCGCCAGCCGCGTAAACCCCCTCGCCGCCGAGCGCGGCCGTTTCGCCGTCACCGCCGAGTGGGCCTACCTCAACCACG
>WJMB01000231.1 GCA_014728185.1 Candidatus Coatesiibacteriota bacterium | reverse complement strand
CCCCAGCACCCAGCCCCGATTACATTACACGCGACACAGATATCACCGCGGATTGATAACCGACACTGCGACAAGGAGAGTTCGGATATGCTGGTAGCCTTTTCCTCCCGGGGTCCCGGCGGACTGGAAGCCGAGATTGACGCCCGCTTCGGCCGCGCCCGCGGCTTCGTCATCGTAGACACAGCCAGCGGCGAGGTCCGCCGGGAGCTGGAAAACCCGGCAGTCACGGCTGACCACGGCGCTGGTCCCCAAGCCGCCGCCCTGATCGCCGAACAAAAAGTCGACGGCGTGGTGGCCGGCAACTACGGTCCCAAGGCTCACGTCGCGTTGACCAAACTGGGCCTCCGGCTCTGGACGATCAACGAGCGCCAGACCGTTGCCCGGGCCATGGAAGCCCTCACCAAGGGCGAACTGGACGAGTTCGAGAAGCGGGCCTGGTGATGAAGATCTGCTTCGCCAGCGGCAAGGGCGGCACCGGCAAGACCCTGCTGGCCACCAACCTGGCGGTTCACCTCTCCCGTCACTTCAACCAGGCCGCCTATCTGGACGCCGACGTAGAAGAACCCAACGGCTTCCTCTTCCTCAAGCCGGACCTGCACACCGTGGACCGCGTCGCCGTCGCCCTGCCCGCCCTGCGCGGTGATAGCTGCTCGGGCTGCGGAGCCTGTCAACGGTTCTGCGCCTTCAACGCCGTGCTGGCCCACGGCGACGATGTGCTGGTCTTCTCCGAGCTTTGCCACAACTGCGGGGGCTGCCTGCTGGTCTGCCCCGAACAGGCGCTGATCGAGCTGCCCCGCGAGGTGGGCACCCTGAGCTGGGGCGAGCTCAACGGCCTGATCTGCGGGGCCGGACGCCTGGACGTCGGCGAGCCAAGGGCCGAGCCCGTCATCGAACGCCTACTCGAACGCGCCCCGGAGGCCCGGATCACTGTAGTCGACGCCGCTCCGGGGACCTCGTGCAGCGCCGTGGCCGCCGCGAAAACCGCCGAACTGCTGGTGTTGGTCACCGAGCCCACCCCCTTCGGCCTCCACGACCTACGCCTGGCCGTGGAGATGGGTCGGCGCCTCGAACTGCCCCTGGCCGCCGTGATCAACCGCGCCGACCTGGGCGACGACACCGTGCGCGCTTACCTCGAGCGGGAAGGTGTGCGCATCCTCGGCGAGATACCCTTCCGCCGCGAGATCGCCGAGGCTTACTCCCGGGGCGCCCTGGCTCTGGAGGTCTCACCCAAGCTGCGCCGCACCGTGGAAACCCTGGCCCGGGAGGTCATCCGTGCCCTTTAAAGAGCTGCTGGTTGTTTCGGGCAAGGGCGGCACCGGCAAGACCACCCTGGCCGGCGCCCTGGTCGAGATCTATCGTCGTTCCAACCACGGTGTGATCGCTGTGGACGCCGACGTCGACGCCGCCAACCTGGCCCTGATCCTGAACACCGAATCCGTCGACGACGAGAACGAATTCATCGGCGGCGAGCGCGCCCTCGTGGATGAGCAAAACTGCACCGGCTGCGGCGAATGCCTGAAGCACTGCCGCTTCGAGGCCCTGATCAGCGTCAACGGCGTCGTCGAGGTCGATGAAATCGCCTGCGTCGGCTGCCGGGTCTGCCGACAGGTCTGTCCCGCAGGGGCCATCGAGATGCGCCCCAACATCGCCGGGCGCTGGTTCTGCGCCGTCGGAGACGGCTATGAGCTGGTCCACGCCGAGCTGGGCATCGCCCAGTCCAACTCGGGCAAGCTGGTGGCCCGGGTCCGTCGCGAGGCCCGCCGCCGGGCCGAGGAGGCCGACACCCCGCTGATCGTCATCGACGGCCCACCGGGGATCGGCTGCCCGGTCCACGCCGCCATGGCCGGCGTCGACCTCGTCCTGGCCGTCACCGAGCCCAGCCCGTCGGGCCTTCACGACCTCCAGCGGCTGCTCGAAACCGCACGACACTTCAGCCGACCCGTCGCCGTCATCCTCAACAAGGCCGGCCTGGGTTACGGCGGAGGCCGGGAGCTGGAGGCCCTGATCGAGGAGCATCAGGCTCCGCTGCTGGCCCGGCTACCCTTCGACCGCGCCGTGCCCGCCGCCCTGGCACGCGGCGAGGGACTCAGCGCCGTGCCCGGCTTCGTGGAGCGCGTGGCCGCCCTGCGCCTGGCCGTCGACGAACTGCTCGCCTAGAGACCTTTGCCAAACAGGTTCCCGGCCGTCGAAACGCTCAAAAGCAGCAAAAGCGAGGCGTTGGCACGTTTCTTGCAGCAGGGCGGGGCGGCCCCTCGGACGATCGAGCCCCGGATTCCGCAAGAAACGTGCCAACGCCGGACCCGGGGCGACGGTTACATCGTAGCGAGTTTGGCAAAGGTCTCACCAGCGGAGGGCTGGGATTCTACCTCCGCGACGGCGGACCATCTTGGATCACCCACGTATCGCAGAAACGCCGCCCGGAGGCGGCGTTTCGTTAACCGGAAACCATCACCGGCTCGACTCAGGGTTATGACTTACCCTTGTTCTCCTCGGCCAGGACCTCGAATATCTTGTCGCGGACCACTCGGGGCTCGAAGGGTTTGAACAGGACGGCCTCCAGGCCGTCCTTGCGCGCCTTCAGCAACGAATGGGTGGGATCGTAGCCGAAACCGGTCATCAGCACAACCCGGGTATGTGGACAGGTTTCGGTGATCTCTGCGTAGACCTCGTAGCCGGTCTTCTTGGGCATCATGATGTCGGAGATGACCACGTCGAAGGGCGGCTGGCGCTGGGCCAGCTCGACGACCTCCTGTCCGTCCTTGGCCGTCTGAACGAAGAAGCCCTCCTGGGAGAGGTACTCGCCGAGGAGCTTGCGGATGTTGGGTTCGTCGTCGGCGATCAGCACCCGGGGTTTGGTCGGGATCGGGCAAAACGTCCCGGTGTCGATGGTCTTCCTGTCCTCGACGGTGCCGTTGAAGTCGACCATCTGCACCTCGCCGGAGACCTCGGTGAGGCGGTAGCCGGAGCCGTAGGCCAGCTTGTTGAAGTCCTGGACCAGGGTCGAGATACGCCGGGCGCCCTGCAGGGCGATCTCCAGTTTTTCGGTCAGGAACTCGGCGTCGAGATCCCCGGCGGCCAGGTGACGGCGGGCCAGAGAGCAGGCCGAGAGGATACTCTCCAGGGGGTTGTTGATCTCGTGGCTGACGCCGACGGCTGTCTGGGCCAGGGTCTTCTGTTTCTCGGCGGCGATCAGCTTGCGCTCCAACTCGAGGTGCTCGCGCAGGTCCTTGGAAACACCTTCGGTCCCGATCAGCTCGCCGTCGTCATCGAGCAGTACGTTGGCCGAAAGCGAGATGGGGATCTCACCGCCGTCCTTGGTGCGGGCGTAGGTTTCGAAAAAGGATATCTCGCCGTCATCGCGCAGGGCCTGGCGGATTTTCTCGAAATCCTCCTCGCGGCTGTAGAGCTCGGTGACGTCGCGACCGATCATCTCGTCGGCCTCGTAGCCCAGGATCTTCTCCGCGGCGTGATTGAAAACCACGATCCGGTTGTGGGCGTCGGTGGCCACGATGATATCGGCGGAGTTATCGACCAAGTTGGTCAGGTAACGCCGGGCGGCCTCGCGTTCGAGGTAGAGACGGTGGCTGGAGACCGTGGCGGCGGCGATGTTGGCGAAAAGCTCGATGATACGCAGGGACTCGCGCGACGGCCGCCGTCCGTCGAAGGGATCGTCCACGGACAGCGTGCCCGACAGGCGCCCCCGGGGGCCGCGCAGGGGGACGAATAGCAGATCACGGGGGTGCCAGTTGACAAAGTCTTCGCTGGAAAGCTGGCTGGCCACCCCGATCTCGCGATTGAACAGGCGGTCGGATTTCGGGTAGCGGATGAAGTAGGAGTTGCTGACGCGGAACTCCTCTTGGAAAATCTTTCTGCGCTCCTCGGGCTTGAGCGGTTCGGTCTTTTGCAGGGCCGCGGCCTGTTCTTGATCCAGGCCGGCCCAGCCGTAACCCAGCACCTCGAGGTCGTCGTCGAGCAGAGTGATCACCGCCCGCCGGTAGGCGCGGATATCGATGATCACCTGACAAATCAGGTTGAGCTCCTCGGCCAGGCTCTCGGTGGCCTGCAGCCGGGCGCTCATCCGTAGCAGGGTGCGCAGCCGCGCCGCCGCCTCTTTGTAGTTACTCAGGCGAGAGCGTAGCCGGCTCAGCGTCGCCAAGACTTCCCGCCTGGTCGAGCGGTCGTCGGCTAGGGCTTCCTGCAGTGTCCGTCGCAGCTCTTCGTATCGCACGAGGTCTCCAGTTGGTCTCTTCCGCCGAGTATTGGGCCAGTTTAGCATCGTCGCGTTGCCGGGGCAACCCCGAGTATCATGTACCAGTTCTCGCTACACCATGGAATGACCGCTTGCCGGGTTGACTGTCACAGCTCCCGGCGAAACAGGCCGCGGCCGACTCGCTAACCGCTGCGATCACCAGCCACGGCGCGGGGTGTTGGCACGTTTCTTGCGGAATGGGCGGCGGGCTCGGCCCACTCCCCGCCCCGCTCTGCTG
>WJMB01000230.1 GCA_014728185.1 Candidatus Coatesiibacteriota bacterium | reverse complement strand
TTGCAGCAGGGCGCGGACGCCCGTCGCCGCAACCCGCGGCCCCTTTCGCAAGAAACGTGCCAACGCCGGGCTTTCGCGGGGTTGTCTTCTTGCGGGTTTTGCCGAGGTCTCGCGGTCCGTCGCCGGTGTGGAGAGACGGTCCTCAGGGGATGATGTAGCGGTACTCGGAGACCAAGTGGGGTTGGAGGCCGTTCTTGACGTCGAGGGCCACCTCGTCGAGGAGGTTGTTGAAGATGGAGAGCAGCTCGCCGCGGCTCGGCGGTGTGCGGCTGGTCTGCTCGCGTTCGAGCTCGACGCCGTTGGTGCGTTTCCAGACCTGCTCGCCGGTGGCGGTGTCGTAGCCGCGCAGGGTGACATCGAGGACGAAGAGTTCGTCGGTCTGGCGATCCATGGCTTCGTCGGAGCGGCCGAAGAGCATCGAGGGGCTATCCTGCTCGCCGACATCGTAGCTTTCGGCCAGACGCTCGTGGTATTCGAGGCTGCCGTAGCGGCGGAACTCGACTTCGCCGGTGACCAGCAGCTCTGCGCCGGTTAGTTCGCCCAGGCGGCTTTGGTGGTCCGGGTCCAGGTAGTCGAAGCCTTCTATCTGTTCCAGGGCGGCGCGGGTGCGTTCGAGGGGGACGACCTCGAAGGTGCCGATGACTTCGATTTCCTCGCGCAGGCGTCGAGCGGTCAGTTCGCCCAGCTCGAGCTCACCGCCGCGATAGACCAGGTCGAGGACGACCAGGGTGCCGTAGTTCCCGGGGTCGATCTCGCTGTCGGCCTGGTGGCTGACCAGGACACGGCTGCTCCGGTAGCAGCCTACCATGGCGAGGGTTAGGATGAGGAGTGGGATCAGCGGAACGCTGAGAGCGATGCGGGTCGGGCGGCTTCTTTTATTCCGAGGCGTCGTCATCGATATCACCCCCGTCCCCGGTTGCAGGCTCGTCGGCGCCGGTTTCTTTATCATTGAAGGCGTCGCGGTGGGTTTTGCCGAAGTCGAGGAGGTTCTCGCGGATCTCCTCGGCCCCGGGGGCCGCCTCGGCGGCCCGCTGGTAGAGTTCACGGGCGCGCTCGTAGTCTCCGAGGGCCTCGCTGGCCACGGCGATGTTGTTTAGTAGTCCGGGGTCGCCCGGGGAGAGTTCGAGGGCCTGTTCCCAACGCAGCCGGGCCTCGTTCCAGAGTCCGAGACGGGCGGCCCGGGCGGCGAATCCGCGCAGGTCGTCCACACCGGCGCGCTTCGGGCAGCCGGTGAACAGCAGCAGCATCGCGAGGGAGACGCCGACGACGATGAGCTTGGTTTTCATTTCCGCTGCCCGTCCTTTGTGCCTTGGAGCCGGCTGATTTCATCGGCGGCGACGTCGATCAGCTCGCCGTCTTCGAGTTTTATCGATACGGCGTCCTTGAGCGGCTCGATGCGCACCAGTCGACCGCGGCGGCCGTCGCTGAGTTGTACGCGGCTGCCGCGCCGGGGCAGGTTGCGGCGCGCCTGGCGGTAGAACTCGTGTTCGTATGCCAGGCAGCACATCAGCCGACCGCAGAGTCCGGAGATGCGGTTGGGATTGAGGACCAGGTCCTGCTGCTTGGCCATTTTGATCGTCACCGGTTCGAAGCCCCGCATCCAACTGCTGCAACACAGGGGCCGGCCGCAGGAGGCGTAACCGCCCAGGCGGCGGGCTTCGTCGCGCACACCGATCTGTTGCATCACAATGCGCGTGCCCAGTCGACGGGCCAGCATGGCCACCAGGCGGCGGTAGTCGACTTTCTTGGGCGTTGTGAAGAAAAAAGTGACCGCTTCACCATCCACGGCCGCGCTGATGTCGACGAGTTTGAGCGGTAGATCGCCGCGCAGCTCCAGGAACAGGCGCTTGGCCCTCCGCTCGAGATGGGCGGCGTGGGCCAGGCGGCAGTAGTCGTCACCCCGCGCCCGACCGATTACCCGGCAGGGCAGGTGGTGGCGGGTTTTCTCGTCGATGGGGAAATCCAGCCGGCTGACCTCGACGAAGTGCAGAGAGCCGTCGTGGATCACCTTGTAGCACTGGCCCACGGCGGCGTCGGCGTCGGGGCAGCAGCCGACCAAACGCAGGTGCTCCTCGCGCAGGACGAACTCCAGGTAGCGGGGTCGACGCTCGGTCTGGGCTGGGCCGGGTGTGTTCATCTACCTCGGACGGCTGTCTGGCGTTGCGGGTTGCTTTCGAACTGGATCAAGTAGAAGGCTATGATGGCGGGCGGCCGATCCTTAAGACCCGTGCAAGCTCCTGGTTTTCTGTTGTGGTCAACAGGCTCGAGCCCCGGACCGGCCTCGACCCCCGCAAATAATACACTGATTTTCCGGAGAATTAGTTTCAGTCTTTTCAGAGTTTGAGTGTCGCGGCTGGTCAGGCTTCTCTGGAAGAGCTCAGGGTCAGGCCGCCCAGCACAGTCTCCAGGGTGAGCTGGAGATGGGCGTTGGCGGCCACCAGCCGGGCGGCGCGGACCAGTTCGGCCGCCGCCGCGACGGACCAATCACCGTCCTCGTTACTGGCCAGCCGGGCCGTTTCCTCCAGCAGACGCCGCGCGGATTCGCGGTCCCGAACTTCGCCGCAGGCGGCGTAGACCCTGGGCAGTCTGCCCGCCCGGACCTGCTCCCAGAGGTTGGCCGCCGCCGCCAGGGTCTGGTCGTCCTCGGCCAGCTCCCTGGCCCGGGTCAGGGAGCCCTCGGCCCGTTCGGCCGCCGTCGCGGACCGTTCGGCGTCCAGGCCCTCGTCGACCAGGGCCGCCGTGATCTGCTCCCGGGAGAGCGCCCGGCAGGCGATGAGCTGGCAGCGGCTGGTGATCGTCTGCAGCAGGGACTCCGGGGAGTCCGTGGTCAGCAGCAGCACCGCGCCCGTCGGCGGGGCCTCGAGGGTTTTCAACAGCGCGTTTTGGGCCTGGGGCGTCAGGCGGTCCGCCCGGGGGATCAACGCGATCTTGCCCCGACCCTCGACGGGCTTGCGCGACAGGGACTGGATCAGCCCACGCACATCCTCGATCTTGAGATGCGCCTCGTCGGTCTCCAGGGTGAGAAAGTCGGCGTAGTTGCCCGAATCGAAGCGCCGGCAGCTCGGGCAATCGCCGCAGCCCGTCCAACCGACGCAGGCCAGGGCGCGGGCGAAATCCCGCGCCAAGGCCGCTTTACCCACACCGGCGGGGCCGTGGAACAGGTAGGCGTGCCCCAGGCGGTCGCCTGTCAAGATGCGCCCCAGCAAACGACGGGCCGTCGATTGACCCCGGACGCTGCTCTGGAAGGCTGTGTCCATGTGAATCATATCCTTGGCCGGTACCCCGCGGGACCTTTGCTTGACCGTTTCAGGCTCCTAACCCCGTCGGCCGTCGCGGGGGTGCGCGTTGGCACATTTCTTGCGCAATCCGACGCGCCCTGAACCAGGCGGCTTCCCGCCCCGTTGCAAGAAATGTGCCAACGCCGGGCCGGTGCGGACGCCTCGTCGATGGGGCAAAGGTCCCGCTCGGGCGGTGGCCGGAATCCGTTATCCGCTCGGCGTTGAAGTCGACAGGGACACATCCGGCGGAATGTGCGTCCATCGAGGCGCGCTTGATTCAGGCGGATTATCGGTGTTTTGCCGGAGCGATTGGAAGCGGACCGGTCGATACCAAGCAGCTTGATGCGACCTGGGCTTACTCCAGTGTGTCTTTTATCAATAAGCTGATCAATCGTATAGGTGTTATGATAGAGAAAGGGATACTCGGAATCACTGGAGCGCCTGGTCGGCTTCTTCTATATATAGGATACGCCGGTGTAGCCGCCGGTTGCGGCCCGGCTTCA
The DNA here is from genome assembly GCA_014728185.1 of Candidatus Coatesiibacteriota bacterium. Taxonomy (GTDB): domain Bacteria; phylum RBG-13-66-14; class RBG-13-66-14; order RBG-13-66-14; family RBG-13-66-14; genus WJMB01. Next base: position 1,413 of record WJMB01000230.1, on the reverse strand, counting down.
TCCGAGGCGTTCGACGACCAGGGCCGCGACTTCGTCGATCAGCTCTTCGAGGGGTCGGGCGCCGTCGAAGACCAGCCAGTGCTCTGGATTCTCCCGGGCCAGCTCCAGGTAGCCTTCGCGGACGCGTCCGAGGAAGGCCTCGGCGCGTTCCTCGATGGCGTCGCGACGACCCCGGCTGTCCGAGCGGTTCAGCCCCAGCTCCGGGGTCACGTCGAGCAGGATGACCAAACCCGGCTCCAGACCGTCGGTGGCGGCGTGGATGGCGGCCTCGACGGTTTCGCGGGGTAAGCCCAGGCCGCTCCCCTGGTAGGCGCGGGTGGAGTCGCAGAAACGGTCGCTGATCACCGTGCGACCGGCCGCGAGGGCGGGACGGATCACCTCGGCCACCAGCTCGGCCCGGGCGGCCTGGAAGAGCAGCAGCTCAGCGGCGGGTGCGCGCCGGAGTTCGGCGTCGAGGAGCAATCCGCGGACCCGTTCGCCCAGGGGCGTTCCGCCGGGCTCGCGCAGGGTCAGGGGATCACCGCCCCGGGCGCGCAGGCGCTCGAGCAGGCCGCGCAGCACGCTGCTCTTGCCCGAGCCGTCGATACCCTCGAAGGCGATCAGTGCCGGATGACGCGCCATGCCGCTCCGTCGTCGGGGGTTGCGAAGGGAGACTTGATTGTAGCACAGGGGCGGCGGGGTATTGAAGGTGCGGGCCCGGCGGGTGTGCCGGGACGGATCACCTAGGGACGAAAGTGTCAGACCCGCTCCTTTCCGCTGATAATCAGCCGTCCTCCGCTCCACTGTTCTTGTACGGTCGATGGCGGCGGTGTCGGAACGACGGGCAGCAAGATGTCTTATGATGATTCAGGGTAGTCAGGATTAACCGCGAAGCCTCAATCCGCCGTTGATTAAAGGGTCGAGAGGAAAGAGCGGGCATCAACTGCCGAGCGGTGGCATCAACTGCTTGCTGATATGAGTCTTATCGGAGAGGAGCGGCTGGAGGTGTCAAGGATCTCAGGCATCGGTTCAATCGAATACGGGTTGTCTGATCCCCATGACTCCAACGGTGAAAGTAAACTCACAGCCTGCGATTTGGAGCACCACTCGCCGTTGACCGTCATCAGTCGCCTCGATACTCGGCGAATTGGTTCGGAGTCCCGGGGGATGCCCGAGCCTAGAACAGGCCGAAGGCCCCCAGTTCGATATCGACGAACTCCAGCCGGACCGGTGCGGTTTCCACCCGGTGGTAGACGCCCTCGAGAAAAACGCCCAGCATCCCCAGGGCGCCGAACTGGATTCCGCCGCCGATGTTGAACCCCCACCGCGCGCCGTCCTCGTACCTTCCGGCGTCGTAAGCGGCGTCGTGGGACGGGTAGTCGAGCAGGTACAGTCCGCCTCCCAGGCAGAGATAAGGCGAAAGCGCCGCCGGGT
>WJMB01000229.1 GCA_014728185.1 Candidatus Coatesiibacteriota bacterium | reverse complement strand
CATCGACCAGCCGTCCCATTACATCTTCGACTGTGTTGCCGGTGTCGATGAAGTGCACCTCAGGGTGCAGACCTCTCTGCGCAGCGGGGCCTACGAGCTGGCCCACTTCGCCGACGCCGGCGGCGTGGCCGTCAACGAGGATGAGACCGTCATCGGCGTCAACTATTCCGCGGAGAACGATCCCTCCTGGACGGGCGACGGTTGGCAGCTGCTGGCCAACGCCGCCTGCTGGCTCAGCGACTACTCCAGCATGAGCGAGACCTCCTGGGGCCGCATTAAGGCCCTGGGGGAGTGAGGTGAGGCGCCGGCGCGCTCGTTGCCGAACCCTTCCCCCGACGGGGAAGGGCTCGCGCGCAAGGAGCGTGACGGCGCCGGGCCCGGGCAAGACCGGACTCGTGGGACGCTAAAGAAACCGGGGCCTCAAGGCCCCGGTTTCACATGGTGCAATCCAGGCGGCTACTTGGTGCGGATTTTCTTGTAGTGGCTGCGGTCGCGCAGGTTCTTGGAGAGCTGGCGGCCCCAGCTCTCGTCCTCGATGGACGGCACCGGTGTTTCCGGGTCACCGGCCACCAGAGCGTAACGCTCGTCGTCGTCGACGGCCATCGCCAGGGCGGCGCCGCAGCGCGAGCAGTAGACGCCGTCGACGTCGGCGGTCTCGCCGTCGCCCAGGTCGACGCCCTTGAAAACCACCCGGTAACACTTGTCCCAGTTGGATTTGTGGCCGCACTTCTCACAGGCGACTTCGTAATCCTTGGACTTGGCTTTTTTCTGTTTGGCGGGCTTGGGTTGCTCGACACTCTTGGGGCGCAGGCGTTTCTGTTTACCCGGGTCCGTCTGTTCGTCCTTTTCCGGCAGGCCGTGTTTCTTCTGATAGGACTTGAGCAGGAAGTGCTGCTGCAGGATGGTCAGCAGGGTGTTGGTCAACCAGTAGAGGACCAGACCGGCTGGCATCTTGTAGAACAGCACACCGAAGATGATCGGCATGAACTTGGTGAAACCGGTCTGCTTACCGCCGCGCTTGGCGGTCATCCGGCCCTGATACCACATCGCGCCGATCATTAACAGGGGCAACAGGTTGAAGGTGGCGCCGATCAGCGGTATCTCGACGCCCCAACTGAACAGGGCGTCGGGCAGAGTCAGGTCGCTGATCCAGAGGAAGGCGGCGCCGCGCAGCTCCACGGCGTTGCGCAGCACACCGAACAGGGCGATGAAGACGGGCATCTGCAAAAGCAGCGGCAGACAGCCGCCCATCGGCGACACCTTGTTCTTCTTGTACAGGGCCATGATCTCTTCGTTGGCCCGCTGCTGATCATTGGCGTAGCGCTCCTTGATGGCCTCGATCCGGGGTTGCAGCATCTGCATGGCGATCGAGGAGCGGAAGGCCCGGTTGGTCAGGGGCAAGAGCACCGTCTTGACCACCAGGGTCATCAGGATGATCGCCAGGCCGTAGTTGCCCAGGAAGCTGAAGAACAGGTTGAGCAGCTTGAGCAGACCGATGGAGATCGGCGAGAGGAAGTTCCAGCCGAAATCGGCCACCTCGCCCATCCCCAGCTCATCCAGGGCCGAGTAGTACTTGGGACCGATGTAACTGACGAAGCGGCGGCGGAAGAGTCCGCCCTCGGAGGCCTGGGCTGTCAGCGTGGTCCGGGCGATCTCAGGCGGGGTGTCCGAGGCCTCGAGGGCCACCCGGCCGTAGAAGACGTCCTCGCCGTCCGGGGCTAGAGCAAGGGTGAAGTGGTTGTCATTGATGGAAACGACGTTAAGCTTGCCCCACTCAACGGACTCGTCGTCGTTGTCGCCGGGGGATTCCTCGAACTTGTCTCCGTCTACCTCGGCGATGGTGGACAACAGGCCCCGCACCGTGCGGGTCCATTCACCCTGGCGGTCCAGGCCGGTGCCCAGTTCGATGATCAGGTTGCGGGCCGTGGAGGGCACGCCCGAGGCCGTCACCTCGAACAGGCCCACGTAGGAGTCGCCGCGGAAGGTGTAGCGCTTGCTGATCGTCACCTGGCCCACGGTGGCGGTGTAGGTGACGCTGAACTCTTCGTCACCGCTGATCTGATAGGTGCCGGCGGGATGGTCGGCCCGGTAGGTGGTCCAAGCCGGAAAGCCCTCGACGGTGATCATCCCCGGGTAGTACTCGCCGGGCTGCTTGTTGAAGAGGGTCAGCACGCCGCCGCCGTACTCCTCGAACTCGTTCAAGGTGATCGACTTGTACGCCCCGCCCAGGTTGGACAACCGGAAGACGGCCCGCTCGGTTTCCACCACGATCAGGGCTTCGTCGTCGGGGACCAGGGCGCCGTAACCGGCGCTCTGGGCGGCGTTGGCCAAGCCGCCTCCCTCATCGGCGGGGGCTTCTTCGGCTGCGCCGTCACCACCGTCGATCGGCGCGGCGCCGGGCGACTGTTCGACTTGCTCCGTCGCCGCCTCCCCGGCGGTCTCCGCTTCACCGTCGTCGTCATCGAAGATCCAGTTGATGACGAGCATGGCGACGATGGCCACCACGACGGCGATGATCAGACGCAGGGTCATTCCCTTGTCCTGTTGCTCTGCCACCGAAACTCCTTATTGTCGGTAACTTAACCAGCGGTGTAATCGGAGGGGATTGTACCGACCCGGTGGGCGGGTGTCAACAGCGACAAGGTCAACGGCCGGGCCGGTTTATCACTCCCGATCATGCTACAATTGGAGAAGCGCATCCTGCGCAACACAACAACGCCGTTTCATCGCAGCCCTATCGGGAGGTAACGTGTCCCGTCCCAGCGTCGTCGTCGTCGGTCCCCTGCAGATGAACTGCTACCTCTGGCCCTGTGGTCCGGGCGAGGCCCTGGTCGTCGATCCCGGCGCCGAGCCCGAGCGCATCAACGAGGCCCTGAGCGACGCCGGTCGGGAACCCGTCGCCGTCGCCCTGACCCACGGCCACCCCGATCACCTGGGCGCCGCCGGCGAGCTGGCCCGCCGTCACGGTCTGCGGGTCTACCTGCAGCCCGACGACGGTCTGTGGGTCGAGATGCTGCGCAGCGACTGGATGCCCGACTTCGGCCCCGCGCCCAGCTTTTGGCCCGAGTTCACCCCCTACCCGGCGTTGCTCGACTTTCCCGAGCTCAAGCTTCAGGTCAGACATCTGCCCGGCCACTCCCCGGGCTCGGTGGTCTTGTACAGCGCTCGCGACGCCTGCGTCTGCTCCGGCGACGTCCTCTTCGCCGGAGGCGTGGGACGCACCGACCTGCCCGGCGGCAACGAGAGCCAACTCTTCAAGGGCATCCAGCGCCACCTGCTGACCCTGCCCGCGGAGACCGTCGTGCTGCCCGGCCACGGCCCGTCGACCACCATCGGCGCCGAGAAGTCCGCCAACCCCTTCCTGGTCTCGTGAGGCGCGCGGCTTCCCTGCTGATCCTCCCGGCGCTCTCATTAACGATCGCCTGCCGTGAAGTCGAGGAGCCGCCGGCGGAGGGCGTCGTCAAGGTGCTACCCTCGGAGGACTTCACGGCCCTGGCGCTGCGCCTCTACGGCGATCCCCACCGCGCCGGCGAGCTGGCCGCTGCGTGCGGCCGGAGCGCCGAAGACGCCCCGCCGCGCGAGCTGACCCCGCCCGACGGTTTCTCGACGGCCCAGCCGCCTCTCTTCGCCGATCTCGATGAGCCCCTCGATTACGGCGCGGACCCGGCGCCCGGTCTGGGAGCGCGCCGCCTGCTGGCCCGGGGGGATCACTCCGCCGCCGCCACGCTGCTCGAGGACGCCCTGGCCGCTGACCCGCTGCGCCCCGACCTGCGCTATCTGCTCGGCCTGACCCGGGTGCGGCGCGGCGAGCTCCGGCGCGCTCTGGTCGAGCTGCGGGCCGCCTGCTACCTGGCGCCGACGGACCCACGCCCCCACCTGGCCCGGGCACTGACGGCGGCGGTCCTGGATCGCCCCGCCGAGGCCCGCCGTCACGCCGACGCCGCCCGCTTCCTGGCGCAGACCGTCGACTGGCGGGCCGATTACCTGGCGGCGCTGCTGGACCTGGCCGCCGACGAACCGACTACGGCCGAGACGCGCCTCTTCGCCGCCCTGGACTCAGGACCGAGCTACGGTCCCGAGCGGCAACGCCTGCTCGAGCTCATCGCTTTGCTCCAGCGCGGTTACGAGCCCCTGGACCCGGCCTGGCTCTCCGGCGCCGCGCCGGGAATGGACCATCGCGGCGTGAGTTTCGACGAGCCCGAGCCCGCTGATTGACCTCCCACGGCGACATAGCGGCTCTGCAAGAGAACGAGGACCCCGCGGGGTCCTCGTTCGTCAATGGTGCCGAGAGCCGGACTCGAACCGGCACGGGGGTCAGCCCGGCGGATTTTAAGTCCGCTGCGTCTACCTATTCCGCCATCCCGGCATTGTCGACGGGATTATAACCCCGGCGACGGTATAGACGCAACGCCGCCGCGCCGGTGACGGGCGTTCAATCCCAGAGGCCGACCTCGAGAAAGATCAAAGTCTCGGCGACGCAGGAGGGGCAGGTGAAGACGGCGTCCTCCTCCCAGATGCCGTCCAGGCGGCGCAGAGATGGGATCACGTGGGACTCGGGGCGGTCCGAAACGATCTCGGCGCCCCGGGGCCAGGCGTCAGTGTCGAGCACGACCGGCGCTTCCCAGGCGTCGAAAAAATCCCGGTACTCCTCCCGGTAATCCTCCAGCACCTCCCAGACCTTAACCGAACGGCGGATCGGCTGGAAGTCGTAGCCGACGAGTTCGCCGAACTCGAAAGATAGATCGAACTCGACGCTGACAACCATCCCCCACTTGACGGCGGTGTAGACGGCGTAGCGGGCGAAGGGGTTCTCGATGCCCCGACCGTGCCAGAGCTCGTCCTGCGTGTAGCCGCAGCGTGGGCACTCGGCCCGGTAGATGCCCCCGGCCGAGGCGGGAGCGGCGAAGGCCAGGGAGAGAACGAGGACCGTCAGACGCTGGAGTGATCTTGGGCTAGCTTGCGGATTAATTCTTCTGCCGCGCCGCATAGCGTTCCTCCGTTGCGGGACAAAGCGCTGATCCAGGGCCGCGGGGTCGATTAATCCCACCAGCCTAGCTGTTCGAAGACCAGGGCGTCGGCGCCGCAGTTGGGGCAGGCGTACTCGCCGTCGAAGGGATCGTCGACGTGGACCCAATCCATGGCCCCGCCCTCGGCGGCATCGAGGGAGACCCAGACGGGCAGCCCGCCCTCGACGGCCAGCTCGCCCAGGACGTCCGGCGCGCTGAAAGCTTCCTCGAGTTCGAGAATCTCCTCGAGGTGCTCGGTCTTGTATTCGTACCAGTCCCGCTCGACGTCGAGGTCCAGGCCGGCCTCGACGGCGTGCTGGAGTACGAAGCTGAAGGCCACGGTGTGAAAGCCATCGTCGGTTGTGTCACGGTAGATCAGGGTCACGGCGCCCGGGTCCATCCCCCGGCCCCAGAAGAACTCGTCGGTGGCGTAGCCGCACTCGTCGCAGCGGCCGCCGACGATGGCCCCGGCGCGGGCTGGAACGGAGAGACTCAGGGCCAGGATCAGGATGAGGGGAGCGGGTGAGCGTCGCATGAGGACCTCCCGGGGAGGGGGGGCGGCAAGAATGCTCGGTACCTTTGGCTGAAATGGAAGGGGTTGTCACTCGTTTCTGGACGTTACTTCTCGCCAATAGATTGTCATTCAGTGCTTTATAGCTCATACTTCCGCCATTGTCATGCTATCGCTTAGTGGCAATCAATATCGTTTTGTTCTTTGTATTGCCTGAGGCCGTATTGTCTGAGGCCTGGGGCGGTTGGTTCCCCACAAAGGTTTGGCGGCAGGTAGTATGTGATACGCTAACAGCGGCTTATCGCTTGGTTTATAACCTGCTACAGCCAGACGGCCTCACGAGTAGAAGACTTCCGCCGGCAATTATCGAGGCTTCTACTCGATGCAGCTCCCTATGGTTATCAATGTTGGCCCAAAATCTTGTGATGACCCCCATGCTTAAGTGGGCCGGCGCCGACTCGTCGATATCCAGTACCGGCAATCCAGCCGTCGGCTAGTCCCAGACGCCGGTCTGTTTGATGTCAAGCCCGGTCCGGCCGCAGTGCGGGCAGGGGGTTGATTCATCCAGCGGGGCCGCGCGAAGCAACGTCGGTGAGTCGGCGTCGAGGGGCGCGCCGTCGAGGGTTACCCGGAGCCCCTCGGGGACGGTCGCCACGGTCAGCGTCTCCGGCGGGGTCCAGCCGTTCATCACCTCGGTGTACAGCTCGTAATTGTCCTCGAAGAGCTCCCAGTACTCGGCGGAGAGGGCGGGCGGCTCCTCGACACCCAGGGCGGCGAAGAAGGCCGGCGCGGCGTCGAAACCCACGCTGACCAGGCGTTCGGCGTCCTCGTCCAGGTAGAGGACGTAGCTGAACAGGGGGTTCATCCCGCCGCCCAGGTGGAGCGCCGCGGATTCGTAGCCGCAGTTCGGGCAGTCCGCCTCGCAGACCAGGCCGGCTCCTGAGGCGGAAACCAGCACGCCGAGGATTAGAATGGTGGAAAGCGGCTTCATAGTCGTTCTCCCGCGTGGTGGAGAGATCCGGCGTCAATCTACAGGTTAAGCATAGCCCGGAGCGGCCGAGATAACCAATCTAGCATCGTCGTTCCGCCGGAGCGGACGTCAATATCGGCGCAAGCGCCGGCTCAGTCGTCGCGGTGCAGCTCCTCGAGGATGTTTTCGTACTGGTAATCCGGCGTCTGTTCGTAGAGCGCGGCGATTCGTTCCCGCGCCAAGCGGCGGTGCTCCCCGTTTCCGCTGATCCGGTAGCGGTGGTAGCTCAGCAGGGCTAGCCGCTTGGGATCGGCGTACTTCTCCAGCAGGGCGTCGAGGGCCTCCAGCCCGGCGGCGGGGTCGCGCCGGGCCAGCAGCCTGGCCCGCAGCACCTCGGCGTCGTAGATAGCATCGGGGAACCTGACCCGCTCGGCCATCCGCAACCCCTCTTCGGCCAGGTCCTCGGCGGTGGCGTAATCCCCGAGGCCGTAGACGCACTCGGCCTCGAGAACGCGAAAGACCGCAATGAAGAGGGCGTTCTGGAGCTCCTCGGCCAGCGATTGCCCCTGCTTGATGAGCTTCAACGCGGCGGCGTAATCCCCGGAATACTTATAGGTGTCGGCTTTGTTATAAATAGCGACGGTAACCTGTGAGATATCACCGATTTGTCGGGCGATATCGATCTGCCGTTCGATCAGTTCGATCGCGCCGGAGAAATCGCCGCGCATCCGGTAGAGCTGTCCCATATTGCCGTAGATCACGGCGATTTTACGCTTGACACCCTGCTTGCGGCAGATAACGAGGGCGTCGCGAAAAAAGTCGTCGGCCTTGTCGAAGTGCCCCATATTCATGTGAACGATGCCCATATTGCCTAGTAAGGAGGATTGATCCTCCAGGCAGCCGGATTCCAGCAGGATATCCGCCGTCTTCTCGTACCAGTAAAGGGCTTGATCGTATTTGGAGAACAGGCTGTTGAGCGACCCCAGGGCCATCCTGCAGGAGGCCAGCTCGGCCTGGTTATCCGGATTGCTCCGGACGATTTCCAGGGCGATCGTCAGGTTTTCCTCGGCCAAATCGTACTGTCCCTTATCGGTATAGATATGGCCGATGTTTATGTAGACATTGCTCAACAAAAGTTTGTCATCCAGACTGGAGGCCAGCTCCACGGCCCTGTTGAGGTGGGCCAGCGATAGTTCAGCATCGCCCAGGTAGTTGTTGACCATACCATTTTTGTTCAGAATGCGCGCTATCAGGGCTTTATCGCCCAGCTCCCCGAGCAGCGCCAGGCATTCATCCAGTTTGGCCCGCTGCTCCTCCCAGCGGCCCACCCGATGAAGAACATCGGCCATCTTGTCCAGCACCTCATAGCGCTCCCACGGTGTGCTGAT
>WJMB01000228.1 GCA_014728185.1 Candidatus Coatesiibacteriota bacterium | reverse complement strand
GTTCCGTTGCCTCCATCAACAACCTGCACGTACAACCCGGGCTATTCACCGACCTCTCCGCCGCAGGGAGTCGGCAGGGAATTACTTGGCTTCCACGGTTGTTTGCTTGTTTCTGATCATCCGATAGCGCAGCTTGCTCCAAACGCTGTTGAGTTTGAGGGCCAACTGGAGGAACCAGGGCGCCTTGTTGCGCCCCCAGTTGATGACGTTGGCGATCAGGTTGCGCCATTTGAGCAACCGCGGGGCCAGCCAGGTGACCAGGTTGCCGCGCCAGTGATCGCGGCAATAGACCAGCAGCCGTCGCGGCAGGTAGGGGCTGGACTCGATCAGGTAGCGCAGGGTCTTCGGGGTGTAATACCCCTGCGGGTCGGTGGCGTAGAGGGGCGAGTTGTAGGCGTCGGCCATCAGCTCCAACTTGCCGTCGGCCCTGGCCCGCTCGTAGTAGTCGGTGCCGGGGAAAGGGGTCAGCGAGTAGGCGCCGATGTAGAAGGGGCGTTGCAGCACGCTGATGACATCGATGGTGGCTAGGATGTCCTCGACGGTCTCGTAGGCGTTGTCGACCAGGGTGTCGTAGGTTTTGGTCACGCCGTACTTGGTGAGCAGTTCGTCGACCTCGAGGAAGTTCTCGTTCTCCTGGAAGCGCTGGTAGACGTCGTGGGCCATACGGCGCGAACCGGTCTGCAGGCCGACCTCGACATGGATCAGTCCGGCGTCGGCCAGCTTGGCCAGCCGGTCCTCGGTGGTGTAGGCCGGAATCAGACGGCAGACGAAGGGCAGACCCACCTCGGCCTTGTAGCGGGTGACGAACTCGTCGATCCATTCGTCGGAGCCCATGAAGAAGCTGTCGTCCTGGATGTTGATTCCGCGGATGAAGGGCATCAGCTTGCGGGCCGCCACGAGTTCGCCGATGCAGTTCTCCACGCTGCGCCGGCGCAGGTAGCACTCGCCGTAGTGGCGCCAGAAGAAGTTGTTCATGCAGTACGAGCAGTGGTAGAGGCAACCGCGACTGGAGAGCAGGCGGTAGTAGCCGCCCTCCCAGGAGTTGAGCCGCCGGTAGTCCTTCCAGCTCATTTGCAGCACGCCGTCCCCGGCGCCGTAGAAGACGCGGTCGAGCTCGTATTCGGGGAAAGGCACTGCATTCAGATCTTGCTGCAGGAAGATCCGCCCTGAGGCCCGCACGGCCTCGGGGTCCTCGCCGGGCAGGACGAAGCTGGGCAGACGAAGATCGCCGTCGGAATCGAAGGCGTCCAGGTAATCGACGATGACGCCCTCGGCGTCGGCGATGCAGACGGCGTCGGCGTGCTGCAGGCATTCACGGGGTCGCACGGTGGGATGGATGCCGCCCATCAAAACGTGGCGACCGGCGCGGCGGGCGGTATCGGCGAGTTTGACGGCGCGGTCGTACTCGTGGGTCATCAGCGTCAAGCCGACGACGTCGATGTCCAGCTCGTCCAGCAGGCGGGTGAAGTCGTTCAGCTCGGCCGGGGTCTCGCCAAAGGGTTGATGATATGTGGGTGAGGGTTTGTGGAAGAACAGTTGGTAGGCCCGGTGCGCGGTGGTTCGGTTGACCACGGCCGCCAGCACCCGGATGTTGGGGCCGTAGGCCTGGTTGTCGAAACAGACGAGGAGGAGGTTGGCCATTGTCTGGTTCAGTCTCCGGCGAGGTTGACGCGCAGGATAGTGATGCCGGCCTCGGAGCGAACGTCGAGGAGGCGGCAGGGTCGCGGCGGCAGGCCCTCGGCGCTTTTGAGCAGGCAGCCGGGGAGCTCGGCCTCGTCGAGAACGCCCTCGACGCGCAGCAGGTATTCGTCATCGGCGGCGCCCTTGAGCAACCGGGCGGAGAACAGGCGGCCGTCGGCCAGGTGGAGCACGACCCGGGGCACGATTCATCCTTTCGCTGACAATGTGTACGTTCCAAGCATAGCACAAAGTGTGCCGGAGCTTCTCGTCTCGCGGGAACGGGGCGGATGGGGGAATCGCCGGGTTCGTCGCGGCGGCGTCAGGCTGGTTGTAGGGTAAAAAGGTAACCCGACGGGGGAAAGTCACCCGTCGGGTGTTGTCCTCGGTGGTGCGGGAGGTTGGTGGAGATGAGCGGACTTGAACCGCCGACCTCAGCCTTGCGAAGGCCGCGCTCTCCCAACTGAGCTACATCCCCGGGTAGAGATCGATGATTGCGGTGGTTGTCTGGATTGGGACGATTGAGACGGGCCGTCCGGCGTGTCGTCACCCGCGGGGTGGTCTCGATTAGAGCAGATGATCAGCGATTAAATGGAACGCGTATACCTATGCGATGCTGCATAACACGTTAGCGGTCGGTCGCGTAATGGAACGGCACTCAGTGCCTATCATAATAATGTTAGTTCTATCGAATGTGAAGCGACCAACGGGAGCGCGTACGCGGGTGTGACTGTTGATGACACGTTAAGGGTCGGCCGCGAAATGGAAGCGGCTCAGCCGCCCAGCGGGAGCGTGTACGCGGGTGTGACTGTTGATGACACGTTAAGGGTCGGCCGCGAAATGCGATGCAACGCGCTTGCGTTGCTGGCGGAGAGGGAGGGATTCGAACCCTCGAAGGAGGTATAAGCCCCTTACACGATTTCCAGTCGTGCTCCTTAGGCCAGCTCGGACACCTCTCCGCGGTGTTGCAAAGTGTTGTTGTCAGTTGAGTTGCTGATTGAGGTCTTGCTTGGCGCCGCTTGTTGCCGGGCGTTTGATTCGGCTTTTTGATTCGGCGTATGGATCGATGGGCCGGTGAATGCAATGGGGTGGAGGGTCTGGTGCTTTTGGCCGCCGGTCGGTGTGAATGGCGACGGGACGCGGCTGATTGCGAAAAAGTTGCAAAACCGGTTGAGCTGATGCGGTTGCGGTGATCGGACCGTCGGATGTTTACCGGAGCTGGGTGGTCGCCCAGCGGGAGCGAGTACGCGGGTGTGACCGTTGCTGACTCGTTAAGGGTCGGCCGCGAATTGGAACGGCACTCCGTGCCTATCATAATAATGTTTGTTCTATCGAATGTGAAGCGACCAACGGGAGCGCGTACGCGGGTGTGACCTTACATAATAAGAAACCCGTTGGTCGCGTAATGGATCGGCACTCAGTGCCGTGGCGGAGAGAGAGGGATTCGAACCCCCGGTGGGCGTGAGCCCACAACGGATTTCGAGTCCGCCGCATTCGACCAACTCTGCCATCTCTCCGCTGAGCTTCTTGGCGGCGGCGAGTATAGGATAGGGGGGCGGAGGTGTCAAGGAACAGCTTGCGGCGGCGGGCGGCGTGGTCTATGCTCATTGGGTACTTGGTGGAAGAAAGGGAGATTGTGATGGGCGTTGGTGGGATCAGTCGATTGGGTGATTACAGCTTTCGTTTGGAGCGGGGATTCCTGCCGGGGATGCGCCGCACGGCGCGGGTGTTCGTGACGGAGGTCGGCCTGGAGGCGGCGCGGGCCGACGGCTCGCTGGAGCAGTTGGCGCGGACGGCGGCCCTGCCCGGCGGGGTGGGCGAGGTGTTGGCGATGCCCGACGTGCACCGGGGGTATGGCTTCCCGATCGGCGGGGTGGCGGCTTTCGCGGCCGATGGGGATGGCGTGGTCAGTCCGGGCGGCGTGGGTTACGACATCAACTGCGGGGTGCGGCTGCTGGTGACGCCGCTGGGGGAGGATGAGGTCCGGGCGAGGATCGAGGAGCTGGCTGACGCCCTCTTCGCGGCGGTGCCCTGCGGTGTGGGGGCTGGAGCGCGGCGGGCCTTGAGCGGGCGGGAGCTGCGCAAGGTGCTGATCCGCGGGGCGCGTTGGGCTGTTGAGCACGGCCTGGGTTTCGCCGGGGATCTGGAGGCCTGCGAGTCCGGGGGAGCGTTGGAGGAAGTGGATCCCGAGGCGGTCTCGGACCGGGCTCGGGAGCGCGGGCGCGGGCAGTTGGGCACACTGGGCTCGGGCAATCACTTTCTGGAGGTCCAGCGGGTGGCCGAGGTGCTGGACGAGGAGGTCGCCGGGGTCTGGGGTGTGGATGAGCCGGGGCGAGTGGCGGTGATGATCCACTGCGGCAGCCGGGGCCTGGGGCATCAGGTCTGCGACGACTATCTGAAGCGGCTACGGGGTTCGGCGGAGTCGGCGTCCAGCGGTGAGCTGGTGTCCGCACCGGTGGAGTCGGGGGCTGGACGGGCCTACCTGGGGGCGATGGCGGCTGCGGCCAACTATGCCTGGGCCAACCGCCAGGTGATCACGGCGGAGGTTCGCCGGGTGCTGGCGGAGCTCTTCGGGCGCGCGGCCGGCGCCTCGCCGCTGCTCTACGACGTGGCTCACAACATCGCCAAGTTCGAGGAGCATCGGCTGGAAGGGGTGACACGGCGTCTGCTGGTCCATCGCAAGGGGGCCACCCGGGCTTTCCCGGCGGGTCATCCGGAGCTGGCGTCGCGCTTCCGCGAGCATGGTCAGCCGGTGATCCTGCCCGGAGACATGGGCACGGCCAGTTACCTGATGGTCGGCGAGCCCGGTGTGCTGGAGCTGAGCTTCGGTTCGACGGGGCACGGTGCCGGGCGGGTGCTCAGCCGTCGGGCGGCGGTGAAGCGCCTGCGCGGCCGCGATGTGCGCGCCGAGCTGGCCGAGCGGGGCGTCAGCGTGCGCTGGGAGGGTCGCCGAACGCTCTACGAGGAGCACCCCGAGGCCTACAAGGACATCGACGAAGTGGTGGCGGTCTGCCGGGGCGCCGGGCTGGCCCGGCCCGTGGTTCGCCTGGAGCCCCTGGCGGTGATCAAGGGCTGACGTAAAGCACGGCGGAAAGCATACCGGCGGTTATTATAATCCTTCCGGTCGTGAGCAGCTCCACCGTTTGGCAGAAAGGATAATCAACCGTTGTTGTATTGGCATACACATATAGTAGCTTGCAGGATATTTTATATTAGGGATTATCACCTGAAACTGAACCTACGTTGAAACCTAGAAACAGCGGCATTTAGAACTGATGTGCCCACAACTACCACATGAGGACCTTCAGCTCGACGGGCCAAAGAGGGTTTGCGTATCAGCTAAACCAGCTATTGAAAACAGCTAGCCTCCATAATACTGGTAAGCCCGGGATGCAAATCAGGAGTCGGGACATCCATTCTCTTAGCATCCTCTTGGCATCCTCTTGGCATCCTCTTGGAAGCGCCCGCTTCGGGCAAGCCTGGTTTTCCGCCACCAGGCAACACACGGGCAGTGACAGCTCGCGCAGCTATAAAGTAAATGATAACAAGCTATTAGCGATATATGCCTGTTCAGGAACGTGTGATAATCCCTTTTTATTATTAGGCATCATGGAACGTGTTCGGACCAAATCAGGGCAGTTAAGTGAAGCTTTACAGCGCTGGCATTCGCTGTTCGGGTGCGTCCGAGATTGATCCCGATGCTACCTTACTCAGCCTTATTGCATGAAAATTAAGCAGTTATGAGTCGAATGGAATCCGGATGGTCGTTTTTCAACCAGCTACAAGCAGGGTTAGTTGTATGCCGAGTGCGCGCCTGTAGTCGCCACTTTTTTGATCGCTGAAAAGTGACAGGCGCATCTGCTGCATAACGTGTATTATCAGCGGATTATATATCTAACCCAGTCCGAACAGGGTATATGATCCCTATTATTATAGGCATCATACACGATCCCGGACCAGCTTGTTACAACTCGAAACACCGACCAACCTCGAAAAATGCGGCTTATACGAGGCAATGTCGAAGAAAGATATGACTACCGCCTTATCCTCTCGGTGTCTACTCAATATATGCTCGTTATATATGCATGATAATTGGTTGCTTAGCATCGATTAATCGTCATCGAAGCCCGTTG
>WJMB01000227.1 GCA_014728185.1 Candidatus Coatesiibacteriota bacterium | reverse complement strand
TCCGCGTTGCCTCGGCCGAAAGCGCAGCTCGCCCTGCTGCAAGAAACGTGCCAAAACCGGCCCGGGGGTATGGGCAATTCCACCGGTTAAGCCAGGTCGGGGCGACCATCGCGCGCGATTAGCGTTTGTGTCGAGTCCCAACCCGAGGAGTGAGCCATGGCCCGTTACGCCCTGTTCGCCTTCCGCGCCGACCCCGCCTGCCTGCGCCACGCCCTGCTCTACGCCAAGGACTTCGCCTCCCGGGGTCACACGGCGACGGTGATCCTCGAGGGACCGGCCACGCTCACCGCCGCCGAGGCCCACGAGAAGCCCGCTCACGAGTTGCACAAGCTCTACGGCTCCGCCCTGGAGGCGGGGCTGATCGGTGGCTTCTGCCTGGCCTGCAGCAAGGTCTCCGGGGCTTTCGAAGCCTTGAGCGGGCAGGGGCTGCCGGCTCTCGACGAGCTGCTCGGGCACCCGTCGCCGGCTCGGTTCATCGACAGCGGCTGGGAGGTGCTGGTGCTGTAGATTTCCAAGTCTGGCGGCTGATTGCAAGGGTGGGTCTCGTGACCCGCTCGCAGGAGAGTGTCTTTTTATGCCATAGGCATTGGGGGTCGGCGCAAGCGGCTCCCCGAAGCAGAAACTGTCAGCTTAATTGCACCAGGGCATCACCGGTAGCAACGTCTACGGATATAGCTAGGCGGCGAGCGTGGGGGTGCGGAGCCCTCAGACGCACGCCTGTCGACTGGTGCGAAATTAACGAGCCACCCCGTTGATGAACCGATCCTTCTCCGCCGTGTATCCTCAACACCCACCAACCCGCCGCCCATGAGATCAACACTCTACAGCCTCCTTGTAATCCTCGGCCTCACCTCCGCCGCCGGGGCGGCTTGGCTGGTGCCGATGGACGACGCCCAGGCCGACCACCTGAAGGCCTACGGTTTGACCTACTGGGTGCTCGAGCGGGGTGCCGACTGCGAGTGGCTGCTCAACTATCGGGGCGGGAGCTGGTTGCTGCCCGAGCTCGAGGGGCTCAGCCGCGAGGCTCTGGTGCGCGGGGTGACCCTCGAGCGCGTCGACGCCGGGAGCGAGGGCCGTATCCGCGCCGAGGTCGAGGCGGAGAACATGGAGGCCATCAAGCTGGAGCTGGCCCCCCGGGTGGCCGTCTACGCCCCGCCGGGCTACCAGCTCTGGGACGACGCGGTGATGCTGGCCCTGGACTATGCCGGGATTCCCTTCGACCACATCTGGGATGAGGAGGTGCTGGCCGGCGACCTGGCCGACTACGACTGGCTGCACCTGCACCACGAGGATTTTACCGGGCAGTACGGCAAGTTCGGCGCCAGTTACCTGGCGGCGGACTGGTTTGTCGAGCAGCGCGCGGAGTTCGAGGCCGCCGCCCGGGCCGCCGGTTACGCCACGGTGCCCGAGCACAAGCTGGCCGTGGCCCTGGAGATCGCCGACTACGTTGAGTCCGGCGGCTTCCTCTTCGCGATGTGCTCGGCTCCGGCCACCCTGGACACGGCCCTGGCCGCCGCCGAGGTGGACATCGTCGACCCCGTCCTCGACGGCACGCCGGTCTCGCCCAACGCCAACGCCCGGCTGGAATACGACCGCTGCTTCGCCTTCACCGACTTCGAGGCCGTCCTCGACCCCAACGTCTACGAGATATCGACCATCGCCACCCCGCGCGACCGCGACCTGCTCGAGTTGCCCGCCGGGGTGCGGCCGACCTTCACCCTCTTCGAGTTCGCCGCCAAGTTCGATCCCGTGCCGACGCTGCTGACCCAGTGCCACGCGCGGACAATCCCCGAGTTCATGGGGCAGGACACCGCCTGGAACCTGGACAACATCCGCGACGACGTGGTCGTGCTGGCCACCATCGACGGGCTCGACGAGGCCAAGTACCTCTACGGCATCCGCGGCGAGGGCTGCTTCAGCTTCCTGGCCGGACACGATCCCGAGGATTACCGTCACTACGTCGGCGATCCGCCCACGGAGCTTTCCCTGTTCCCCGGCTCGCCGGGATACCGGTTGATCCTCAACAACGTCCTCTTCCCGGCGGCGGAGAAGAAGCCGCTGAAGACCTGAGCGTTCCCCGGTTGGAGGGGGAGATCGAACCGGGCTGTCAGGCCCCTGCGTTACTATCAAAGCAGATGCAGTTGAGCAATAGCACCAGTGGCAAGCCGGGGGAGGGTTGCAGATGCTGGGAGCCATCGCCGGCGATATCATCGGTTCGACCTATGAGTTCAAGGGAACCAAGGACTACGCCTTCGAGCTGTTTCCCCCGGAGGCCGACTTCACCGATGATACCGTCCTGAGCATCGCCACGGCCGAGTTGATCCTCGAAGGCGGGGATTTCATCGAGCTGCTGAAGGACTACACCCGCCGCCACCCCGACCGTGGCTACGGCGAGTACTTTCACGACTGGGCTCACAGCGACGATCGCCGACCCTACAACAGCTTCGGTAACGGTTCGGCGATGCGGGTCAGCCCCGTGGGCTGGGCATTCGACAGCCTGGATAAGGTGCTGGAGCAGGC
>WJMB01000226.1 GCA_014728185.1 Candidatus Coatesiibacteriota bacterium | reverse complement strand
GTTCGGGGTCGGCTCGTCCAAGAGGCCGCCCCGCCCTGCTGCAAGAAATGTGCCAACGCCGGGCGCGGGCGCGGCGGCGATTCCGGATCGGGTTCGGCGAAGGTCCGGGCCGGGCGTCGGGCGTTTGACTCACCCCCGCCGCCTCGCTATAATCCCCGATTGACGGAAACGACCATCCAGCGCTTACCAGGCGGACACGCAGTGAAGCTACCGGACAAGATCGCCATCATGGGAGCGGGGAGCTGGGGCACGGCCCTCTCGACCGCCTTCAGCTACGCCGGCAACCCGGTGACACTCTGGGCGCACACCCCGGAGCTGGCGGAGAAGCTCAACCATCACCGCGAGAACATCGATTTCCTTCCCGGTGTCAAGCTGCACGAGCAGACCGAGGTGACCGCCGATATCGCCGCGGCGGCCAAGGCCGCCGGAGTTGTGTTCAGCATGGGTCCGGCCCAGTTCGCCCGCGAGGTTGTCAGGCGTTTCCGCTCGCACCTCTGGAAGGGCACCATCGTCGTCAACGCTGCCAAGGGCCTGGAGCGCAGCACGGGGCAGACGATGACCCAGCTCCTGCAGGAGCTGCTGCCGGATCGATATCACAAGCGGATCAGTGTGTTGTCGGGTCCCAACTTCGCCGTCGAGGTGGCCCGGGGCCTGCCGGCGGCGGCGGTGGTGGCCAGCAAGTCCAAGGCGGCGGCCCGCTGGCTGCAGAGTCGCCTCTCCTCGGACCGCTATCGGCTTTACACCTCGAATGATCCGGTGGGCGCGGAGATCGGCGGGGCGATGAAGAATATCTTCGCCATCGCCGCCGGTGTCATCGACGCCGTCGGCCTGGGCGCCAACGCTCGTGCCGCCCTGATCACCCGGGCCCTGGTCGAGATCGCCCGCATCGGCAAGGTCCTGGGCGCCAAGAAGAAGACGTTCAAGGGTCTCTCCGGCCTGGGCGACCTGCTGCTTTCCTGTTCCAGCCCCAAGAGCCGCAACTACCAGGTCGGTTACCGAGTCGGCCGCGGCGAGCGCCTGCCCGAGATCCTGCGCGACATGATCAACGTCGCCGAGGGCGTGCCGACGACGGTGGCCGCCGTCCACCTCTCCGAGGAGCATCGTCTCGAGTTGCCCATCACCCGTGAGATCTTCGGGATGCTCTACGAGGACAAGGATCCGCGGGACTGCGTCCGCGAGCTGATGACCCGGGAGCTCAAGCCCGAGTGAAAGTCGACCCGCCATCCCCCGCCCCCGAACCGGTCGGACGAGCTCTGGCCGTTATCCCCGCCTATAACGAAGCTCCGCGCATCGCCGACATCATTCGCCGCACCCGCTGTGTGGTCGAGGATGTGCTGGTCGTTGACGACGCCTCGACGGACGACACTGCCGCGGTAGCCGCCGACGCCGGCGCCCTGGTGCTGCACAACGGACCGCCCAATCACGGCAAGGGCTACGCCCTGCGCACCGGCTTCGCCTTCGCCCTGGCCGAGGGTTACGACGCCGTGGTCACCCTGGACGCCGACGGCCAGCATCCGCCCGAGTTGATTCCCCGCTTCCTGGAGCGGCTGGCCGAGGGCTGCGACCTGGTCTACGGAAACCGCCTGGGCAACCTGTCGACGATGCCCGCCGCCCGCGTCTTCTCCAATCGCACCACCACCGCTCTGGTCTCGCTGCTGGCCGGGGTCCGGCTGTGTGACAGCCAGTGCGGGATGCGCGCCATGCGCTCCTGGGTGCCGGCGGAGTGTCCGACGCGGAGCGATCACTTCGCCGCCGAGAGCGAGCAGTTGATCCTGGCCGGGCGTCGCGGCGGCCGTCTGGCGCCGGTGACCATCCCCACGCTGTACTTCGCGGGGTCGGCGAGCAAGATGAACGTGGCGCTGGACACGCTGCGCTTCGCCGCGGTCTGGTTCGGCTGGCTGTTCCGTATCTGGTAGGACGGTTGCCGAATGTGTTAACGGCGGGGAATTCCTCCCCGCCGTTTTTCACACTCGGTTTGTAAGAGCGGCCCCATAATCCCAACCGCGATACTGCTTGTCGTGGGGGTCTATGGACCTCGTCCTACAATCGGCAACGACCAATCGCCGTTTAACTGCCGATCACGAAGCGTCTCGTGGTGCTGGTGGTGTTGGTCGTGAGCTCGACCAGGTAGGCGCCGGGGGGGTAGGTGTCGGTGGGGAGGGTCAGCGAGTTACGGCCGGGGGCGGGGTCGAGGGCCTCCTCGGCGATCCGGCGGCCGGAGAGGTCGTAGATGGTTATGGATGCGGAGGTTGTGTCGGAAGGCAGGGTGTAGCTCAGGGTAACGCTGTCCCCGGCGGGGCTGGGGTAGGGCTCGGCCAGCGCCGGGGTGGAGCGGTCGGCGCCCGGCCAGGTTGCTTCGACGGGGCCGAAGGTGAGAATCTCGCCGTCGGGCTGGGTGGCCGTCAGGGTGTAGCTGTAGGTCACGCCGGGGTCAACGTTGCGATCGAGGTAGGCGTAGTCCGTTTCACCGGAGAGTTCGGCCAGCACCGCGCCGTCGCGCATCAAGTCCCAGTTCGCGCCGGTCAGCTCCCCGGCCTCGCGCCAGGTCAAGAGCAGGCCCTCGTCGGCGGGGCGGGCTCGCAGGTCGGCCTCGGGGGCGTCCAGGCCCACCTGGTTGTGCATATACCACAGGTCGTCGCCCTCACGCCAAACGATGTTGATGAAGCCGTTGTTGTGGTGGATATAATCGGCACGGTCGTTGTAATCCCACTCCAGCATAACATCGGTTATAAACTCAAAATCATCTACGATGTCACCGTTTGTATCAAGGCTTCCATAAATG